>JAHIHE010000062.1 GCA_018899995.1 Patescibacteria group bacterium
AATCATATCTACGATTTTGCTTATGGGCGCCTCTCCAACCATTTTGCCCTCTATCATATCGCCCATCTCTATATCAAGAGATTCTTTCTTGATCAACGCGGTTTTGCTTTCAATGTCCTCAAGCGCTTTTTTAACTTCAGAGGTGATAATATGGTACTGCTTAAGGGCGAAGTTAAAACTTGCTTCCGAACAGATATAAGATTCTATTTTCTGGCCGTGTTGAAACGAAAAAAAGTTCAGCGCCTCCGCCGCTCTCGCGTCTTCAGGGTCCAAAAGCGCTACTTTTATTTTCTTATCGTCCGCGGAAAAAGAAATAAATTTATAATGCGCCGCGGCCTCCTCCGGAATATATTCAAGAACTTTAATCGGAATAAATTCCTCCTTTAAATCAATATAGGCAATATCCAAAAGCTTTGCTTTGATTTTTACTGTTTCTTCCTCATCAACGATTTTATTCTTTATCAGCGCCTGTTCAAGGGGTAAATTTTGATGCGCGGCAAGTTCTTGGGCTTTTTGAGCGCCGGCGGAATCCAATAGTCCTTTGTCTATTAACGCGCTTATTATATTTTTACCGTGATCTTGGGCCATAAAATATTATTTACCCCCCACCACTTTTACATAGAAAGATTTCTATATCAAATCGGACTTATCAAACAAAAGATATTAAAACCCATAAAGACAATTATAAAAGTGGTGGGGGGGTTATGGTGCAAAAATATTCTTACTGTTTAAATCCGCCGCTTTGTTAATCTTAACCGAATAATCGGGCAAGGAAATCAAATCGCTGAATTTTTTTTCTTTAACAAAGGACAGGTCAATGATATCGCTTCCCGAGACTTCTCCCAATAAATTATTTTCATTAATTGGTTTTGCCCCGTTAGAAATTGCATTTCTAACGGGGTTTGCCAGATAGGTTTTTAATTTAAGATTGAAAATATACGGCGCGGATCGCGGGGAAGCGCTCGAGGCGGAAGAAGACGAAGCAAAGCTTACGGAGGAAACATCCATCGCGCGCAAATTATTTTCCAGTGTTTTTAAGAAGCTCTTAAACGACGGGTAACTCCCTTGAAGATTTAATTCAATAATTTTCGTCTCGTAATCGCTTTTTAACTCCTTGCCGACCCGCGCTTCTTTCTCCTGCGGTTCGGAAAAAATAATTTTTCCGATTATCAATCCGTTTGCCGAAGCAAGGCTCTCAAAAGCGGCTGTAAGGTTTGCTTTATCGTCTTTATCCGGCAAAATCAGGGAAAACTTGCCGACGCTGTTTTCGTTTTTCTTATATAAAGAATTGAGCGCGTTAATCTTCACAAGCAAGCCGTTCAGCCGCGCGTTTTCGCCGCTAAGAATTTGCGCTTCTTTCTTATCCTCCCTGATGCTGTTTAGCATCGGCCAGATTTTCCAAATAAAAAGCAGAGCAAGGGCCAAAAAAACAAGCGGCAAAATTGTTTTATTTTTATAGTCCATAGTTTATTTACCCCCATACCAACTTTGGCAAAGGTTTTTATAAATTAAAGAATTTTTATTCTAGAAAAATTATCATTTTATAATTACCAAAGAGAGTCGTCAAGGTTGGTGGGGGGTTATTTTAGCGCGTCGGCGCTGAATTTCAAATTGATTGTAAAAACCACTCGGCCGTTTTTGTTCAGCTCCGCTTCGCTGAAATCGGCGCTTTTTATCTCTTTGCTGTCTCTAAAAACCGTAAGTTGTTTTGCCAATGCCGTAAAATTATCCGCCTCGCCTCCTAATTTAGCTTCTATGATATTATTGTCTTCCTCATTTTCGCCAGCTGAAAAATCTTTGTAGGATATGCTGTTTACCGCATGGCTTTCAATAATCTTGTACAGAGATGTCCAATATAAGCGGCTGGACAATATTTTTTTGATATTTTTTGCTTTGTGGTTGGCGACAACAAATTGGGGATTTAAATTTTTTGAAATTTCGGCGTTCAAGTTGCTGTTGGCCGCGCCGGCCTCTCTGATTTTTTCTTTCAGTGAATAGTTTTGATAAATAAATATGCCGAGGTAAATAAACAAAGCAATGACAAAAAAAACGGATGTTATAAGAATAAAAGAAGGACTAGGAAACCGCTCTTTCCATCCTTGCGCAAACTTATCCGGCATCAAATTGATTTTTATTGCCATAAGTGAATATAATAAGTTGGCTAATATCAATTGCTGTATTAAACGGATATAAACCGAGATTTATTTAGAAAACAAGTTATTAAATTCCAAATTACAAATCACAAATTCCAAATAAGCTCCAAATTACAATTACCAAAACACAAACAGTTTATAATTTTGGGATTTGAAAATTGAGATTTGTTTGGGATTTGGTGCTTGTGATTTGTGATTTGTTTATTATAGCTCCCTCATTGCCAATCCGACCGCCACTGAAAAAGAAGGCGCCAGGTCGTTTAAAATCGGCTCTATGGAAGAAGGATAAATTACTTTGCGCCACGGATTGCCGACAACTACCGACAGGTTGTTAAACGAAGCGGAAAAATAATCGGATAAACCCGGCAGGTGCGCCGATCCGCCGCACAAAATAATCCGTTCAACTTTTTTGCCGCGATGGCGGATATAAAAATCGCCGACCCTTTTCACTTCGTTGATTATAATATCAATTACCGGAAGGATTACTTTATTTATTGAGCGCTCGCTGTCGTCCCTTTGCAGCAAGCCCTTTTCCCTCTTTAACATTTCCGCCCTCCTGAAATCAACATTAAGGGCGTGGCTAAGAATTTTCGTAAGTTCGTTTCCGCTCGTATCCAATCCTTTGTTAATCATAACATAACCGTTTTCCACCAGCAAGATATTGGTAACTCTGGAGCCGATATCCACGATAACCGTCGGCACATTATCGTCTCCCACAAGAGACCGCCCCAGCGCGAATGATTCGGCCTCAATCGCCTTCAGATTCAATCCGAGCATCCGCGTGATATTGGCATATTTATTGGCGACTTCTCTTGGGGTGGCGATAAGCAGAACTTCAATTTTGGAAATCGCAGGCGCGGCTGTCGGGTCATCGGGGGCTTCTCGGGTTTTCTTGCCGATAATGTTCCAGCCCAGAATAACTTCGGAAATCGGAACGGGAATATATTGGCGCGCCTCATAAGGAATAGCGGCTTCAATTTCTTTATAGGGCATATCCGGCAGCTCCATCAGAGCGGAAAATGTGGAAAAAACCGGTATGGAAATAACCGCGTTGCGCGTGGTGACTTTTGATTTTTCCAAAAGTTTCTTAAGGAGATCCACAACCTGCGCGTCAAGAAGGCGCACCGAGCTGGTTTGTATGGTGTCGCGCAATAATTCAATCGCGCCGTAGGTTTCCAGAAATCCGTAGGTCTCCAGCTTTGCCCTGTTCTCTTCAATTCCGAGCTGAACGATTTTAATGCTGGAAGTCCCGATATCTATCCCTAAATAACTCTTTGGGGCGCTTTTTAAAAAATCAAACATGCTGCAAAGTTGAAAGTTCATAAAGTTTATAAAGTTAAAAGCTGGTTGAATTTGCTTTATAAACTTTAAAAACTTGATAAACTTTATGAACTAATTATTCTTCTTTTATCTCAATTTTTTTAATTTTTTCGCCGTTTGACAATTTAGGCAGCTCTATTTTAAGCACTCCGTCTTTCAACGAAGCTTTGATATTATCGGCGTCCACGGAAACAGGTAAAACTATTGAGCGCGAAAACGGACCCCAAAAACATTCGGACACGAAATAATTAACCTCTTCCCCTGTTCCTTCTTGTTTTTTCCGCACTCCTTTTACGGTAAGCACATCGTTTGAAATGGAAATATCAATGTCCGCTGATTTTACTCCGCCGATTATAGACTTGGCAATAATCGCCGAACTCGTTTCATAAACATCTACCGCCAATTGGCCTTCCTCGCCTCGCTGGAGCTTTGGCGAAGCGGGGCGGTCAGCGCCATTTTTCCCGCCTTCTGCGGACCCGCCGGAGGCGGGAAAATATTCTTTTTGCGCGCTTCCGATCCCGAGTACTCGGGATTGACCGCTCTCCGTTTTGTGTCCCGAGTACTCGGGATTGATAAATTTTTCTAAAAACGATTCTTTTTCTTTTGTCATAATCTTTTTAAGTCCTAAATCCTAATATCCAAATCCTAAACAATATCTAAATTCCTATGAATTACGAAATATCTTATTTTTGTCATTGCGAGGAGTCCCGATCCCGAGGACTCGAGATAGAATTTCGTGCTTAGGATTTGCTATGCTTATATTATACATCTTCTTTTGAATTTCAACAATCCCCCCAAACCTCATATTCTATAATTGATTGGATAATAACCTTTTTCGCTCATTAAGTTTTGCGATATTTTCTTTTTCCGCCTTAATCCTTTTTTTAAACTCTTCAACCACTTTCGCTGGCGCTTTGGCTAAAAAATTTTTATCAGCTAAATTTTTATTGATAGCGTCTATCTGTTTTTCGCCTTTGTCAATCTTTTTAACCAAAGCGCGGATAATTTCTCCACCTTCGGCGGACCCGCCGGAGGCGGGAAAATCAATCATGCCTTCAAGCGGCAAATAAATATCAATGCCGCCAACTGCAAGATAAATCGCGTTATCAATTTTTTTACCGGCTTTTTTAATTTCCAATTCCCCGATGCCGGTGCGCATTTTTCTTATCAATGTTTCATTTTCTTTAATAAAATTCGCATATCTGCCAGCGTAAATTACCGCTTTAATTTTTTTTGACGGCTCTATTTTGTTTTCGGCTCGGGCATTGCGAATAGCGCTTATAATATCTTTAATTACTAAATAAAAAATATCAGACGATTTTACCAGTTTAACAATATTCATTTCTTTTGGCCACTTTTCAATCATTAACAATCGCCGCTCTCCTGTTTTTTTCCAAACAGTCTCTGTCACAAAGGGAATGAATGGGTGCCATAATTTCAATAAAATTTTTAAAATATTTATTAGAATCTTCTGTTTCTCCGGACTGTTTTCAAGCTTGCTGGCTTCAATATACCAATCGGCAAAGTAATTCCGAGTAAAATCTTGCAATTTTTCCCCCGCTTGAGAAAAGTTATAGCTATTTATATTTTCACCCACCTCTTTAATTAATACATCTGTCTCAACTAAAATCCATTTGTCTATCGGCGTCAATTTATCTATTGCGATTTCCTCCGTATTGGCCCTGTCATTTTTCGTCTGCAATATATACCTGCTTATATTCCAAAGCTTGTTGACGAAATTCCTGTAACCCTCAACCCTTTCTTCAAAAAACCGCATATCATTACCGGGCGTAGCGCCGATAATCAAACTTAGACGCAATGCGTCAGCGCCGTATTTTTTGATAATCTCCAGCGGGTCTATGCCGTTGCCTAAAGATTTGGAAAATTTGCGGCCGGCTTTATCTCTTAGGATACCATGGATATAAACTTCCTTAAACGGAATCTGATCAATCGCGTAGGTTGACATCAAAATCATGCGCGCCATCCAAAAAAATACCAGTTCCGAGCCCATTTGCATCCAGCTAGTAGGATGAAATTCTTTCAAGTCGTTTAATTTTTCCGGTTTACCCGTCGTAGCTTTAGCGGAGGCGGGCCAGCCCAAAGTGGAAAAAGTCCAAAGTCCGGACGAAAACCAAGTGTCTAAGGTGTCGATGTCTTGCGTCCAGCCCTCGCTTTTCGGTGGTTCGGTTCCAATATAAATCTCTTGATCGGCTTTTGAATTTTGAATTTCCGATTTTAAATTTATTTGGGATTTGGGATTTGGGATTTGGGATTTATCCCTGTACCAAACAGGAATTCTGTGCCCCCACCAAATCTGCCTTGAGATACACCAATCCCTGAGATTATCAATCCAATTTAAATAAATTTTACCGAATCTGTCCGGCGTAATTTTTATTTTCTGTTTCGCGTCGCCATTATGACCGACTGTCACTGCTTCGCGCATCAAATCTTTGAGGCATTTTTCCTTTCCCGGAATTTTTTTATTGACACCAACAAACCATTGCGTCATCGGCAACACTTCCACAACATCGCCGAAGCGATCCGAAATGCCGACATTCTGCGTTATATCTTCTTCTTTAATTAAAAGTTTATTTTCTTCCAACCATTTAACAAATTTTTTGCGCGCTTCTTCAATTGATAAATTTTGATATTCTTTTCCGGCTTCGGCAGTCATTTTACCATTTTTAGAAATAACCTGAACCAATTCCAATTTATGTTTTACATATAAATCGTAGTCAGTCATACTATGCGCCGGTGTAACACCCACCGCGCCAGTGCCAAATTTTATATCCATGCTTTCATCGGCAATAATTTTTATTTTGAGGGGTTTAGCCGCGCCGATGTCTACTATAAATGTTTGGCCGATATATTTTTTATACCTCTTGTCTTTCGGATTAACCGCCACAGCCATATCGCCCAATTTAGTTTCCGGCCGGGTAGTGGCAATCGAAATCGGAAATTCTTTGCTGTATTTAAAAGTATATAGTTTTGCGGTCCGCTCAACATAAACCAATTCCTCATCAGAACAAGTTGACTGGCCTTTAACCGACCAGTTAACGACGCGATATCCCCGATAAATCAATCCGTCGCGATACATTCTGGCAAAAACTTCGTTTACCGCCCGCGTTCTATCCTTGTCAAAAGTGTAAGCCATGCGATCCCAATCGCAACTTGTGCCCATCTTGCGGATTTGCCCCAAAATTGTCGCTTTTGACTGTTCCGCAAAGTCGCGGATAATTTCCAGCAGTTTTTCCCGGCCAAGTTCCTGGCGGGGATTTTTATATTTTCCGGATTTGACCAGATCGCTTTCCACTTTGGCCTGAGTCGCAACAGCGGCATGATCAGTGCCCGGGATCAATAGCGCTTTTTTGCCTTGCATCCGCTGATAACGGATCATCGTGTCCATCAAAGAATTTTCCAAAGCATGGCCCAAATGCAAAATTCCTGTTACATTCGGCGGCGGCATGGCAACGGAAAATTTTTCGGCCTTCGGAGGCAAATCCAAATTATCCGGATTGAAATATCCGGACTCTTCCCATATTTTATAAATTTTATCTTCCACTTCCCTCGGGTTGTAGGTTTTTGGAATTTCGGGCATAAAAATTATTTTAGAAATAATAAATTGGATAAAATAAAATTTTACAGCCGTCTTTTTCAATCATTCCTTGAAAATTTTTTGTCAGCACCAATCCTTTTTTCGGCTTAAAGCTTTTTACAAAACTTATAAAACTTCTTGACACCGTCGGTTTTTCAAAAGAAGAAAACTTCACTTCTATGGGGAAAATTTCACCTTTTAAATTAACGATAAAATCAACCTCTGCGCCAATTTTAGAGCGCCAAAAATTTATTCCGCCAAAACCATTTAAAAATGATTTTAATTTCAAATAAACAACATTTTCCGCCATCGCTCCGACATCGCTTCTTCTTTCAAACGAAACCGCATTTCCAATTAAACTATTGCGAAAGCCCAAATCGAAAAAATAAACTTTGGGATTTTTTGACAATTCTTTTTGCTTATTTTTAAAATACGGCCTCGCAAAATCTACGATAAAAGTTTCTTGAAGTATTCTCAAATGATCAATGGTTTTTCGATAATCCAACTGAGATGCTTGGCTTAAATTTTTATAAACCAAAATATTTCCAATTTGCGCGGCTAAAAATTGGCTCATTAATAAAAGATTCTTATCTGTAGCTAATTCCAGCAGCCCCTTTATGTCTTTTAGAATATAATTATTTTGAATATCATTTAAAACTTTTAATTTCTCATCCGCGCTTTCCGATAAAACTACTCTTGGGTAGCCGCCCCAAATGGCATATTCCTCAAATAGCTTTAAAAACTCGGAAGCAAAAACATCTTCTGCGTCTTTAAAATATTCTCCCGCTTCCTCGGCTAAAACCCAATCCGTAAGCTTTTTATTTTTATCTTTATACATTCTCTGCAATCGCTCATTTTTAACCGCTAAAAATTCGCCAAAATTAAGCGGATAAAGAGAGAAAGTTAAAATGCGGCCAACCATATATTTTCCCACTTGCGCTTTTATGTCCAAAGAAGATGAACCGGTAATGATAATTTTTACATCTTTTACCGTATCAAATATCAATTTTAATTTTTGCCCGCCTTCAATTGAATACTGAAACTCATCCAACATCAAATAAAAAACATTATTTGCTTTACCAATATTTTTATAAGAGTTAATAAAAGCGATGGGGTCGCTGTCAAACTGATTTAATAAAATCCTGTTTTCAAAAGTGACAATTTTAATGTTTTCCGGCTTAACAGCCTTTTCGTTAATTAAATATTCTTTTATTAAATCCAAAAGCGTTGTTTTGCCGCTTTGCCGCGGTCCAATAATCGCCAAATACTCTTTTTTGTCCAAAAAAGGTTTTATTTGATTGATTAATTCTCTATTTACCAGCATAT
>JAHIHE010000063.1 GCA_018899995.1 Patescibacteria group bacterium
TTAAGATTTTTCTTTTTTGGCAAAAAACATATAACGAGATAAGGAAAACAGACGATATTCCAATTATAGTCAATATCGCTCCATTTATCAATGGTTTGGATTCATACTTTATGATTATTTCGTGTTCTCCGGCGGGAATAAAGACGGCTTGGAAAAGGTAATCGGCTTGATATATTTTTACGGGAATTTCATCTATTTTTGCGATCCATCCGGGGTAATTTGCCTGGCTTAGGAATAAAAAACCGTCTTTGGCGGTTTTTACTTTAAGCCGCCAAAATCCCGGCCGGAGCTCGATAATCGACGGCTCTTCGGTTTTTTCCAACAAATTATTTTTTGGATAACTCCCGCTATTAATAATTCGCGCGGGAGTTTCTTCCAGCACGACAATTTTTTTCAGGTCTATTTCTTGTATTTTTTGCAATGTTTCCGCTTCATCCCGCGCGACTATGTAATTATCGGCAAGAAACGCGAGCTTGGAATAATTTTTATTTACGCAGAGCGTTCCGATTTTTTCCAAATCATTCGCGCGAGCGGCAATAAATTCGCAGGGCAAGTATTTTATAGCCGCCAGGTCGATTAGATCAGCGTTTTTTACCATGGCGTCTGTGTAGTTCGCGTGGCGTTTGAAGGAAAGGGGATTATATCCGTCAAAGGCAAAAATGCGGCGCAATTGGGTCAAATTATTATCCAGATGCGGTATTTTAAAAATTCTAAACTTATCGATTTCGCCGAGATGGCTGTATTCTTCCGCTATCCGTTCTGCTATGGGCGGAGCGGCGGCAACTTCGCTTGTTTTTTGGCGGCTATAAAGCAAGGCGCTGAGCTGAACAGCAGGCAAGATTTCCAAAGAAATTATCAAAAGAGCGCATATTCCCAAAAAAGCGGAACCGTTTTTAAGGAATATTTTTTTGAAAATATATAAAAGGTTTTGTATTGAGCGCGAATTATCTACTGGCGGGAGATTTTCAAATTTTTTAAAAAGTTTATCGATGTTATAAAAGAATGAGGAGGCGAGTCCGATAATAGAAAGGTTAAACAAAAGCATCATATTGGCAGGGGCGCGTATTTTGTCAAAAAACGGCGCAAAGCGGTAAAAATATTTTTGCAAGAATCCAAATTCGCCAAAACTATAGAGCAGGCTAAGAATTAAAAGCGCGAGCCAGAAAACCGTCATTTTGCGAGCGGCGCGGCAAAAAATTCCCGAGAAAATTCCCAGGGCGGCCAGAATAATTATGGCGCCGCCAATATACAGATAATTTTGCGTTCTGTCCCATGGGCCGGCATAAGGATCGCCGTAGGAAACATTATTGTAATTGGGGTTGGCGAGGCCTCGCAGGCTTTCGGGGCTTAAGCTTTCGGTTTGAGACATTTCCAGCGTTATTTTCGCGCGATTTGATTGCTGGGTTAATTGATAAGTTGGCAAAAGCTGAATAGCCGAAACAAGAAAAGCGATAATATAAATTATTGAAATAATACGGATTTTATGGAGCAGCAGATTGATAATTTTTTTGTCGATTGTTTTTAGGGATTTGGCCGCGGTCCAAACGATATCGAAAAATGAATAAAAAGTGATAGCGCAGGCGATATAGAGGGACATTTGAAAATGTCCGGCAAGAATAGCAATACCCAAAAATAATCCGGAAAGCGCGGCGAATAAAGTTTTTACTTCTTTTAAAGCGATTATTAAAAATAAAAAAATCAGAGGAAGCCATGAAGCGGTGTTTTGCATGCCGATATGCGAAGCGTGTCCCGCCATAAATCCGCCGAAAGAATAAACCAATCCCGCGGCGATGCTGAACCAAAAATTTTTGCTCAAGTATTTGGCTAAGAGATACGCAAAAAAACAGGCGAGGACATAGTGCAGAATTATTTGACGCATAACCAACTCCGGCGTGAAAACGGCGAACGCGCTTATTAAGAAGTTTATGGGATAAAAAAAGGCGACCTGAAGATCGGCGATTTGCGGGAAACCGGCAAAAATATAAGGCGTCCACAAAGGAAAAATTCCTTTATTCCATGCTTCTGAAGAAAAAAATAAATTAAAAAAATGGACATTGACAGCGTCCCATTGGATAGAGCCGAAATTATTGATCAGAGGTTCCCAAAAAACAGACAGAGCGGAAAGAATGTAAAAAATAACGGCAACGATAATTTGAATTAGTGGTAACATGGGACGAGAAGTTGATTAACCATTTTATTTATAAGGGTAAAGCTTGCTAATCATTTTTTCTTGCATGGAAATCTTTAATGCGATTAAAAATTGATCAGCTCGCTTTTAAGAAGTGCCAATAATTTTGATTTATTTTCTCAGCGGTTTGGAAAAAAGTTTTTCGATTTTTTCCCGATAGAAAATATTATAGGCGCAGAAAGGGATTATTTTCATATTCGGCGTGATATAATGAATGCCGCATCGTTTGACCCGTTCAATGTCAAAATTATAAGGATCCATAAAATGCATAATGCCGATAAAAAGGGTATCTCGGTGGAATTTTTTTAAAGCGGGGGATGACCCCGACCGAATAACATCAAGTAGCGATTTTCCAATTTTTACGCCTTGAGAAGGCATTTTAGATTTTATCAGTTCGGGAAGGCGATTGGTAATTTTCGCGATAGCCGCCGCTTTGTCAAATTTATCGTTATTAGTCATTCTGTTTATAAACCCATGGTTGCTGAGGTTTGCGGCAGTTTTTTTAATTAAGTTTAAAAATTTTTCAACGTCGATAAATCTGGCAATGGGAAAAAGTTTATTGCCGCGGATATAAACATAGGTGGCCGCGCCACAGTGGGGGTGAATGGTAAATTTTACCTGCGGGGATTTCTTCCATGCCTCGGTAAAAGAAGAAATGGGGGCAACGAAAGGTATGGGGTAAAAATCTTTTTTTAATATTTGGCCGTTTGTTTGCTTTTCAATCAGATTTAAGACGTCGGGAATGGTGATTCTTTGTTTTGTTAGCTCTTTTCTATCGATTCGGCCCGAAAACGAAATTGGCTGGAAATTTATGGTGGTAATTATGTCGGAATTTTTTTTGGCAAAATCAATAATATCGCCTATTTGATCATCGTTTACGCCTTTAATAATAGTGGGCACCAAGGCAATGCTGTCGAGGCCGGACAAGCGGAAGTTTTCCAAAGCTTTTAGCTTGATCGGCAAAGCATTATGTCCTCTTGTTTTTTGATAGGTTTCTTTTTTTACGCCGTCGAATTGGAAATAAATCGTATTTATTCCGGCTTTGGCCATTTTTTCGCAAAAATTCAAATCTTGTGACGCTCTTATTCCGTTAGTCGCGACTTGAATTTGCGCGAATCCCATTTTTTTGGCTAGCTCGACAATTTTAATAAAATCCGGGTGAAGCGTTGGTTCTCCTCCTGAAAATTGAACAGCTTCGCAAGGCGCGGGTAATTCGCGCCGCAGCATTTCCAGCATTTTTTTAACTTGCTGGAAACTTGGCTCGTACAAATATCCGCTAGCGGCGGAATTGGCAAAACAAATCGGGCATTTTTGATTGCAGCGATTTGTCAGGTCTATATTCGCCAAAATCACGCCGGTTTTGTGATCGGCGCAAAGCCCGCAGTCCAGCGGGCAGCCGTTTTTTTTCTCGGCATTGGGATTGGATGCGCCCTCACCGTCGCAGGCGAATTTTTTATATTTATCATAAAGCGCGGAGTCGGACCAATAAATATCTTCGAATCCGCCGTGAACCGGGCAATGTTTTTTTGAAAGTATTTTTCCCGCTTTTTTAATGATATCAGCAGGTAGGTTTTTTAGGCATTTCGGACAAATCGAAGTTGTCGCGGTTGGAGAATTTTTGACCATAAGGATTTAGGTTAATTTGCTCGTTATTTATAATAGTATTATATCATTTTTGCGGATTTTATAAAGGGTTGGGGAAAATTAAAATAAGCTTATAACTTGAATCTTGTTAGGCGAAATGTGCTATAATAAAGCCATAAAACACTAACTATAATTTTATGACTCTGTTGCAAAACATTGACGATCTAAATTTAATTCTCATTACGATTTATTATTTCACGGACAATTTCCTGAAAGGAATGCTTGGCAATATCAAATACGCTTTGACTCAGCCGAATCAGAATCAGCCGCCTATTAAAAAACATAATCTCAGCTTGGCGGAATTAACAAGCTTGGCAATCTTCAGGTTTTTTACCGGACACGGAAATTGGAAAGATTTTTACCGGCACATCAAAACTTATCACCGGCAGGATTTTCTTAATTTGCCAAACTATCAGAATTTTCTGGAAGCGATAAATAAACTATCTGTTTTAGCCTCTATAATGCTTCAGGGTTTTATGAATATTTTCAATAAAATATCCGGAGAGAATGGATTGAAATTCGCTGATAGCACAAAGCTTAAAGTGTGTGAAATTAAGCGTGAGTTTAGCCATAAAGTGTGCTTTGGCTTGGCTTCTAAAAGTAAATCTTCCATGGGTTGGTTTTACGGATTCAGACTGCATATTATCTGCAATGAATTGATGCAAATTCTAAAATTAAAAATCACTACGGGAACCGGAGACGAAAGAAAAACTTTGGAAATAATGTGGAATGATATTTTTGGAATGATTATCGCCGATGCTGGATATGTTTCAAGAAAATTAGAAAAGAAAGCATTAAGTTCGGGCAAGTTTTTTCTTACCGGAGTGAGAGCCAATATGCGGAAAATTATGACCGAAACTCAACATCAATTCTTGAGATTAAGGCAGTTAGTGGAAACGGTATTTTCAGTTTTGAAATTGAGAATGGGTTTGGAAACTTCTTTGCCTCGTTCGCCTTTAGGATATTTCGCTCATTATATCTGGTGCCTTACCGCTTATCAGTTTAAAAAATTTCTTGAATTGCTGTTTGTTAAACCATTGTTAGCCTAACGAGATTCGCGTTGTTAGCTAATTCATAAAGCTCTTTCGCTTTTTGATTTTTCTTGTCATCCCAATAAGTTCTGATCAAGCCAGCATAA
>JAHIHE010000162.1 GCA_018899995.1 Patescibacteria group bacterium
ACCTCATTTATATGAAAATCAAGAGAATTATCCTGCAGCGCTTGAACCTTACCATAATAAAAATTCAAATGTTTTACTTCTATTTTTACAGGTTTATCCACACAAATTTCCTTATACGTAACACTTTCCCCAGAGGAGGTGGCTTGAACTTTAGGCACTTTAGACACTCTTAAATAATTACTGCATACGCTTTCTGAGACGGGAACGATAAATTATTGCGATAAGATTCATGCCCAGAACAAGAAATATCAGCACCAGTGCTGTACCGTATTGCAGATGGCGCGTGGCTTCGATCTCTGTTCCCGCTGTTGCAAGTACATAAATATGGTATGGTAATGCCATTACCTCATCAAAAATAGATGACGGCATTATGGGTGTAAAGAATACTGCTGCAGTAAACATAATAGGAGCTGTTTCTCCTGCCGCCCTGCTTATCCCCAGGATTGTTCCTGTAAGTATTCCCGGCAAAGCCGTTGGCAATACGACACGGTAAATCGTCTGCCATTTAGTAGCGCCAAGTCCAAGCGAAGCTTCTCTGTATGTATCAGGCACTGCTCTTAAAGCTTCCTCAGTTGTCCCTATTATGACAGGCAATGACATTGCCCCCAGAGTAAGCGCTCCGGCTATTATACTTACCCCCATTTTTAGCCAGACAACAAAAAACGCCAGGCCAAAAAGTCCAAATACAATAGATGGAATACCTGCCAAATTATTTATTCCTAGCCGGATCACCCTTATTAGCGGGCCTGGCCTTGCATACTCATTCAGGTATATCGCAGATGCTACCCCAATGGGCATAGCTATTAAGATGGCTCCTATACTAAGACACAAAGTTCCTACAATGCATGGAAGGATTCCGCCCTTTGTCATAGAATCAACAGGCGGTTGTGTTAAAAATGTCCAGTTTATTGCTTTCCATCCTTTTGCAACTATAAAATAGACAATAATAAACAGCGCAAGGCCGTTGATTAAAGATGCAAGACGAAAAACATTAAATACAATCTTCTGTAAAAAATTTCTGCGGCGTTGCAGAGAGGGCACAGATACAGACATTTTAGCCACCTTTTACTTTTTTTAAAGCGTTGCTTCTCCGACCTGTTTGTATTTATGAGCAATATGATCTGCTATAATATTAAAAAGAAGCGTGAAGATAAAAAGCACTATCCCTGTTGCAAAGAGAGCATGATAATGAGCGCTGCGGAATGGGGCTTCCGCCATCTCTGAGGCAATGCTGGCCGGCATCGGCCTTACTGGATCAAATATAGATTCAGGTATAAGAGCGGCTCCTCCAGCTACCATTAACACGACCATAGTCTCACCAATAGCCCTGGACATACCCAGAATTACAGCCGTGCTGACACCTGAAAGAGAGGCAGGAAGGACAACCTTTAAAATAGTCTCCAAATGTGTCGCTCCCAATGCCAATGAGGCTTCTCTAAGAGAATTCGGAACACTGTGAATTGCATCCTCAGAAAGACTGCAAATAGTAGGAATAGACATGAAAGCCAGCATTAATGACGCGTTGAAAAGGTTTAATCCGGTTGGGATATTAAAAATATTCTGCAAAAAAGGAGCGACAAGAACCATCCCGAAAAAACCAATAACAACGGAAGGAAGCGCTGCTAAAAGCTCAACCATGGGCTTGATAATCTCACCAACCTTTTTTGATGCTATCTCTGCGATATAGATTGCTGTAAGTATCCCGAGTGGAATTGATATTAAGGCGGACAGCAAAGTAACTGATAGTGAAGCTACAATAAGTGACAGAATTCCAAAATCAGGGGGTTCTGATGTGGGATACCAGTATTTTCCGAAAATAAAATCTTTAACAGAAACCTCATTAAAAATTGGGATTCCTTCCATGAAAAGAAATATCATAATCATGAAAAGCATCACTATTGAAGCTGATGCTACAACAAAAAAGAGTGTATGCATTGTCCGCTCGGTAATCTGGCGTTTATTGGCCATCTCGTTCCTCTAAATTTCCTGATTTTAATATAAACGGACATATCCGCTGGCGGCAACATGGTTCTGCCCCTTATTGGGATTAATAACATAATTAATAAAGTCAAGCGTTTCACCTTTTGGCCAGCCATTAGTAAAAATGAATAAGGGTCTGCTTATTGGAAATGACCCATTCAAAGTTGTCTCTTCTGTTCCCTCTATTCCATTTACTTTAAGTGCCTTTACGCCAGGAGATAAATAACCAATACCAATATATCCTAT
>JAHIHE010000064.1 GCA_018899995.1 Patescibacteria group bacterium
CGCCAATATTTTAATAATAGACGATGATTCTACCGATGATACCGGAAAAATCGCCACCTTACTAAGTCAAGCTAATCATAAAATTAGATTTATCAGCCGAAAAGGTAAAGCCAGAAGCTTTGCCCAGTCATATATAGAAGGATTTAAAGAGGCTTTAAAAAACAACACTGATTATATAATCCAAATGGACGCCGATTTTTCGCACGATCCTAAATATCTGCCAGAAATGCTGGAAAAACTGAAAAATCACGATGTGGTAATCGGCTCTCGCTATATCCGCGGCGGAAAAGTTGAGAATTGGCCATTTTGGCGCCGCTTTTTAAGCCACGCGAGTAATATTTACGCCCGGCTCGTTGTCATCCTGCCGCTGGCCGACCCTACCGCCGGCTTTATCGGCTGGAAACGTGAATCGCTTGAAAAAATAAATTTGGACAAAATATCTTCCAGCGGCTATGCCTTCTTGATTGAAATGAAATTTTACGCGCACAAAAGCGGGCTTAAAATGAAAGAGGTACCGATCATATTCGCGGATAGAAAATTTGGCGCTTCTAAAATGAATAAAAAACTTATCCTTGAAGCGGCTTTATTTTGTTGGAAATTAAGGTTTAAAAAAATAAAAAATCAACCATTAAAATGCCATGATTGCACTCCCAAAAATGCAGTTACAAAATAAATTTTATGAAAAAAATCATTACAGTTGGTGATTTTAAAATAGGAAAAGAAGAGAAAAAAGCAATAAGCGAAGTGCTTGTTAGCGGTCGCTTGTCGGAGGGATTAAAAACAGCTGAATTTGAAAGAATGTGGGCAGAATTTATTGAAACAAGGTACTGTATCGCTACATCTTCCGGAAGCGGAGCGCTTATTACCGCCCTTACTGCTTTAAAATATTTATATAATCTTCCAAGCGGCACAAAAGTAATCACCAGCCCATTAACCTACATTGCTGACGCCAGTAGCATTTCTGCCGTTTCTTTTGAACCTGTTTTTGTTGATGTTGATCCTCTAACTTTTGGGATTACACCCGAGTTAATCGAAAATCATCTCAAGAAAACGAAAGATATTAAATCCTATGGAATTATTTTGCCAGTTGACTTAATCGGCTACCCTGTTCAAATTGACAAGATAAACAAAATTGCTAAAAAATATGGCCTTTTGGTGGTAGAAGATGCGGCTCAAGCCCATGGAAGCGTTTATCAAGGAAAAAAATGCGGCTCACAAGCATTAATTTCAATTTTCTCTTTTTATATTGCCCACAACATTCAAGCTGGAGAAATGGGAGCAATTGTAACAAATAATCCTTTATTGATGAAATTATGCAAGCAAATAAAGGCCCAGGGAAGAGTCTGTAATTGCTTGGTCTGCACCAGAGCCAAGGGTTACTGTCCTAATCTTCTAAAGTTTAAAGATAAAATTGGTGATTTTGATCCAAGATTTACCCATGAATTAATTGGTTATAACTTTAAAACAATGGAATTTCAAGCGGCGCTAGGTTTCACTCAACTTAAAAAAGTGAAAGAAATTATTAAAAAAAGACAAAGAAATATTAGGTATTTAAACCAAAAACTGAATAAATATAAAGATATTCTCCAATTACCGCTTTATAGCGAAAAAGTTTCTTATCTTTCCTATCCACTTGTGATTAAAAAACCAAAAGTGATATCAAGAAAATTCTTAAGAGAAAAATTAGAAGAAAACGGAATAGAAACACGTCCTTTATTTGGTTGTATTCCTACCCAGCAGCCAGCTTATAGCTTTTTAAAAAACCAGTATCGCAATAAACTTTCCAATGCTGAATTTATTGGCACCAATGGTTTTTATATTGGCTGCCATCAATATCTTAGTTTAACTGACTTAAATTATATTGTTAAGGTTTTTAAAAAAATACTCGATTAATTACAAAAAGATTTTTAAGCTTGCGTTAATTCTTTTCCTTTTTTTCTCTTTTTAATTTTTTTAATTCGTTTTATAGACTTAATAAAATTCCTCGCTTTTAACGCAAAACTAGGTAATAACCGGCTTCGAAAACTAAATTATGAAAATTGCTATCATTATTCCGACTTATAACGAAGTAAAAAATATTAAAAAATTAATAGAAAAAATTTTAAAGCTTAACTTGGGAGTGCGAATTATTATTGTCGATGATAATTCTCCGGATAAAACAAAAAAGGTCGTTGAAGAAATTACTAAAAAAAATAAAGATGTTGAACTTATCTTAAGAACTAACGAAAGGGGTCGGGGGTCAGCGGTAATTGAAGGTTTAAAGCTGGCATTAAAAGATGAAGGTACTGAATATTTTTTTGAAATGGACGCTGATTTTTCTCATGACCCCAAAGATATATCGCGGATTTTAGAGAAAATAAAACATTATGACGTAGTTATTGGTTCAAGATATATGCCGAGCAGTAAAATTATTAATTGGTCTATAAAACGCCGAGTTTTTTCTAGATTCGCTAATTTCTATGCCCGCTTAATTTTAGGTATTCCCATTTCTGATTATACTAATGGATATCGCTGCTACAATCGGAGGGTTTTAAAATCTCTTGATTTTTCTAAATTTAAGACAAAGGGCTACATTGTTTTATCAGAAATGGCATATAAAATCCATAAATCGGGTTTTAAGTTTGGTGAAATACCAATAGTTTTTCTTAATCGAAAAAGGGGCATGTCTAATTTAAAATTACAAGAAATCAGCGACGCCCTTACTTCAGTCTTAAAAATCAGATTTTCTAAATAAACCCGAACCCAAAATTTCAGAAATGAAAAAAATTCATCTTCAAATGCTTTAGATAATAAAGTACAAACTGAAACAGTAAGGGTTAAAATAAAGAAATGTTAGAAAAAAATTTTTTATTCCTGAAAAAATATGCAGTTACTATTGCCTCTCTAATAACCTGTTCTATACTTATTTATTCTACCCTATTTGTAATCTCGCAGAGACACCATACTAAACCCTATCTTTATGTTCACGATGGTGTAATTCAAGTAGAAGAAGCGATAAAATTTCTTCTGGAAGGAAAAAATCCCTATACGGAAAACTATTTCGAAACGCCGTTGAAAAATTGGGGAGGGCTGGCGGAATTAAACGGCGTAAATCCTGCGCTTTATCATCTTACTTATTTGCCTTTTAATATCATTTTTTCAATACCATTTTTCATGGCAAGCAACCTTTTGCTTGGTTGGTTTGACGAACGTTTTGTTTATATTTTTTCTTTCTTGCTGGTGATTGGCGCTATATTAAAATGGCCAAATAAATCTTCCTGGGCAAAATTAATATTTACTATTTTAATTGTGGTTAATCCATTTTTTCAAATTTATTTTATTGAAGGCCGCAATGATATTTTTGTTTTTTCATGGATTTTTTTATCCATTTATTTTTTAAATTCGGGAAAAATAAACTATTCGGCTTTAACCTTGGCATTTGCGGTTACCAGCAAACAGACAGCCTGGTTTTTACTGCCGTTTTATTTTTGCCATTTGTATTATAACGAACCGGTAAATTTTAATTTTTTAGAAAAAGTAAAAGATATTCTTAAAAAAACTAAACTGTTTTTTATCACTACGGCAATAATTATTGTTCCATTTTTACTTTGGGACTTTCGTTCGTTTATAGATGATATTATAAAATACTCGAGCGGCACAGCCACTAATAGCTATCCCATATCAGCGGAAAGTATGAAATTCGGGTTTCAGCATTTAATTCTAAGACTGGGATTAGTGAAATCGCCTTTTGATTATTGGCCATTTTGGATCCCGCAATTTATTTTCGGGTTGCCGCTTTTGTATATTTTATTAAAAATGCAAAAAAAGAATAATTCATTGGGACAAATAATTTTTAATTATTTCTTACTACTTTTGACCTTTTGGTCTTTTTCAAGATTTTTCAACAATAACTATATAGGAGTTCTGATTATATTGTTTGCGTTCGCGATATTTTTAGATTTAGATCGAAAAATTGCCATTAAATCAAAATAATATTTTTCAGAGATTACTAAAATTTACCTTGCTAAAAAAACGCTAAAAAGGTATTATTATAATAAGAAATTATCTATAATTTTTATACTTCTATGAAGAAAAAAGCGCTAATTACAGGCATTACTGGACAAGACGGATCATATTTGGCAGAATTGCTTCTGGAAAAAGGTTATAGCGTGCACGGAATTATCAGGAGGGTTGCTATTGAAGATCCGCGGCATAGATTACAGCGAATAAATCATATTCTGAATAAAATAAAATTACATGCCGCCTCAACGGAAAATTACGCCAGTATTTTCAGCGTGATTGAGAAAGTAAAACCAAATGAATGTTATCATCTGGCCGCGCAAAGTTTTGTAAGCTATTCATTCGAGGACGAATTTACGACAATGAATTCCAATATTAACGGTACGCATTACGCGCTGTCGGCCCTGAAAATAACAGCGCCGAATTGCCGATTTTATTTTGCCGGCTCAAGCGAAATGTTTGGCAAGGTAAAAGAATCGCCTCAAAACGAGAATACGCCGTTTCACCCGCGCTCTCCTTATGGAATTTCAAAAATTGCCGGGTTTGATTTAACGCGATATTATCGCGAAGCATATGGACTTCATGCGTCAAGTGGCATTCTTTTTAATCATGAATCACCGCGGCGAGGATTAGAATTTGTCACGCGAA
>JAHIHE010000065.1 GCA_018899995.1 Patescibacteria group bacterium
AAATAGTATGGCCGAGACCAAAAAAAGAAAAGAAGAAAAAGCCCTTGATAATTATTTGGCGCCGCGCAAATATTTTCAAAAAAAAGAAGAAGCCGTGCCTCTGCCCAATTTGATAGAAGCGCAGCGGACTTCTTACGATTGGTTTGTAAAGGACGGGCTTAAAGAACTGTTTAAAGAACTCGGGCCGATTGCAAGCTACAACAAAGAGCTGGAATTGGAATTCAAGGATTATTATCTGGACGAGGCAAAATATGACGAGGCGACTTCCATTGAAAAAAACGTTTCTTTTGAAGCGCCCTTAAGAGTAAAGGCGCGGTTGGCGAACAAGAAAAACAACACCGTCAAAGAGCAGGAATGTTATTTCGGCGAATTTCCTCTGATGACCGAAAACGGCACTTTTATCATCAATGGGATTGAAAGGGTTATTGTCAACCAGCTTATAAAATCTCCAGGAATCTTTTTTCACATTTCCGGTGAAAAAGAAGACCAGAGATTTTTTGGCGCGAAAATTATCCCAAACCGCGGGGCGTGGCTGGAGATAGACACCGACTCTTCGGGCGCGATTTACGCGCGCATTGATCGCAAAAGAAAAGTTGCCGTCACTTCTTTGCTTCGCGCTTTCGGCCGCGGCTCCAACGCGGAGATTTTAAATCTGTTTAAAGACGCAGACAGGGGGAAAATAAAATTTATAGAAGAGACCCTGAAGCGGGACATCGCCAAAAACAATCAAGAGGGTATTATTGAAATCTATCGCAGAATCAGGCCCGGCGACTTGGCCACAGTGGACAACGCCCGGCAATTGGTGGAAGGAATGTTTTTCAACTTTGAACGCTACGATTTGGGAGCGGTGGGAAGATATAAAACCAACCAGCGCTTGGGCATAAACCTGCCGACTGATCCGAAACACAGAGTTTTTCAGGTAAGCGACCTGGTAAAAACGATAAAAGAAGTTATTTTATTAAATAACAATTTCCAAAGCCAGCCGGACGACATAGACCATCTTGGAAACAGAAGGGTGCGCGGCGCCGGCGAGCTGATTCAGGAGCGGTTCCGATTGGGCTTGGCAAGGATGGAAAGGAATATCAAAGACCGCATGACCACGGTTGATATTTCCTCCGTTTCACCTGTCCAATTGGTCAACAGCCGGCCGCTGGTGGCGGTGCTTAGGGAATTTTTCGCGTCTTCACAGCTTTCGCAATTTATGGATCAAGTCAACCCTTTGGCGGAGCTTGAGCACAAAAGGCGCCTTTCCGCGATGGGTCCCGGAGGACTGACCCGCGAGCACGCCGGGTTTGAAGTCCGCGACGTGCATCCATCGCACTACGGCCGGATTTGCCCGATACAGACGCCCGAAGGCCCGAATATCGGACTGGTGGGGTACTTGGCCTGCCAAAGCGTGATTAATGATTTTGGTTTTTTGGAAACGCCCTACCGCAAAGTAACCAAAGGAAAAGTCACGGATGAAATTGTTTATTTTGACGCGACAGAGGAAGAAAAATTCAATATAGCCCCTGCCGGGCTGCCGCTTGACGAACAAAGCCGTTTTATTGAGGAAAAAGTTGAAGCCAGGATAAAAGGCAACCCCGGACTGATTGAAAAAGAAAAAATTGATTATATGGATGTTTCTCCCCAGCAGGCAATCAGCGTTTCAACGGCAATGATTCCGTTTTTGGAGCATAACGACGCCCAGAGAGTTCTAATGGGCTCCAATATGCAGAGGCAGGCGGTTTCCTGCATTAGGCCCGAATCCGCGATTATCGGAACCGGCATTGAAAAAAGAGTCGCGGTTGACTCCGGAGCGGTTATTGTCGCGGAGCGCGGCGGCAAAGTGGCGGAAGTTGACGCTAATCATATCGTGATAGAAAACGCCAAAAAAAAGACAAAAGATATTTTTAAAATTAAAAAATTTATTCGCTCCAACGCGGCAACCTGCATCAATCAGACCGTGCGGGTTGAAAAAGGCCAAATGGTTTCCGCGGGAGAATTATTGGCTGACGGAGCGGCAACCGAAAAAGGTGAAATCGCCTTGGGGCAAAATTTAACAGTGGCATTTATGAGCTGGGGCGGCGCCAATTTTGAAGACGCGATTATTATTTCGGAGCGCCTGGTAAAAGACGACAGATTCACCTCAATCCACATAGAGGACTTCTCCATTGAGGTTCGGGACACGAAATTGGGGCCCGAAATAATTACCCGCGACATTCCCAACGTCGGAGAAGAAAAACTGAAGGACTTGGATGAAGAAGGAATTATCCGCATAGGCGCCGAAGTGAAGCCTGGCGATATTTTGGTCGGAAAAATCACTCCGAAAGGCGAAAGCGAGCTTACTGCCGAAGAGCGGCTGCTGCGGTCAATTTTCGGGGAAAAAGCCCGCGAGGTGAAAGATACTTCCCTGTATCTGCAGCATGGCGAGCGCGGGAAAGTAGTGAACATAAAAATATTCTCCCGCGAACAGGGAGACAAATTGTCGCCAGGAGTGATTAAAATGATTCAAGTGAGCGTGGCGCAACTGCGAAAAATAGCCATAGGAGACAAGCTTGCCGGCCGTTACGGAAACAAGGGCGTGATTTCAAAAATTTTGCCCGAAGAAGAACTGCCGCATCTGGCCGACGGCACTCCGGTTGATATTATTTTAAACCCATTAGGCGTCGCTTCCCGTATGAATATCGGCCAGATTCTGGAAACGCATCTTGGCTGGGCCGCGAAAAAACTCGGCTATAAAGTGGCTTGTCCCGCGCTCCACGGGGTTTTGGAGGAAGACATTAAGAAAGAATTGGTCAAGGCGGGCATTCCGGAAAACGGCAAGGTACAGCTTTTTGACGGCCGCACCGGAGAGCCGTTTAACGAAAAAACAACCGTCGGGGTAATTTACATAATGAAACTGCACCATCTTGTTGAAGATAAAATCCACACCCGCTCCATCGGGCCGTATTCGCTCATAACGCAACAGCCCCTTGGGGGCAAGGCGCAATTCGGAGGGCAGCGTTTTGGAGAAATGGAAGTCTGGGCGCTTGAGGGCTACGGCGCGGCATATTCTCTGCAGGAAATTTTAACGATAAAATCAGACGATGTCTGGGGAAGATCAAAAGCATACGAGTCCATTATCAAAGGCGAGCCGATAAGGAGCCCCTATATACCTTCCTCGTTTTTCGTTTTGGTCAATGAGCTCAAAAGCCTGGCCCTTAATGTTGAGCTGAAAGGCGAAGAGGATAAAAAAGCTTAGAAAATTTTCAATTACCAATTACCAATTTTCATTAAATTTTCAATTACCTAATTTTCAATTTAAAATTTAAATAATTAGAAATTGATTAAAAATTAGAAATTTAAAATTTAGATAGTTTATGTACAAAACAGCAAATTTCAAATCGGTAAAATTAGTGCTGGCCGGTCCGGAAGGAATTTTAAACTGGTCTTTCGGCGAAGTGCTGAAGCCGGAAACCATAAATTACCGCACCCAGCGGCCGGAGCCGGACGGACTTTTCTCGGAGCGGATTTTCGGCCCGACAAAGGACTGGGAATGCTACTGCGGAAAATACAAAAGAATCCGCTACAAAGGCATTGTCTGCGACAAATGCGGCGTGGAAGTCACCCGCTCCAGCGTCAGGCGCGAAAGAATGGGTCATATAAAGCTGGCGGCGCCGGTAAGCCATATCTGGTTTTTGCGCGGAGTGCCGAGCAGTATGGGGCTTGTTCTTGATTTGTCGGTCCAGGATTTGGAAAAAATAGTTTACTTTTCCGCCTATATAATCACCGAAGTGAATGAAAAAAACAAAGAAGACGCCCTGAAAGAAGCGGAAAGGGAATACAAGGCGAAAATATCCACCTTCGGTGGATCCGCC
>JAHIHE010000154.1 GCA_018899995.1 Patescibacteria group bacterium
GAGTGTCGGCATGGTCTTTATTGTAATATATTTAATAAAAAATACCATTTGAAAGTTGGCTTCTTCGGGTTATACTGCCTGTAAAGAAAAATATGAGATTTTTTCCTGTTGATAAATTTTTCGGTTTATTCTCGCATGATGTGGGCATTGATTTAGGTACCGCCTATACCCTCGTTTGGGTTAAAGGGAAAGGGATTGTGATCAGGGAGCCGTCCGTAATTGCCAGAAATAAAAAAACAAAAGAAGTTCTTGCCATAGGCTCTTCTGCCAAAAAAATGTTGGGCAGGACTCCTGCCAGTATCGAAACAATCAGGCCCCTGAAGGACGGAGTCATTGCGGATTTTGATGCGGCAGAGGCCATGCTTTCTTTCTATATTAAAAAGGTACATGAATCCGGAGGATATTTACCGAAAATTCCCCGGCCTAAAGTGGTAATCGGCATTCCTTCGGGAGTGACCGAAGTCGAAAGAAGGGCCGTTGCCGACGCCGCGTTAGACGCGGGAGCAAGGGAAGCGCATTTAATAGAGGAACCTACGGCGGCGGCAATCGGGGCAGGACTTCCGGTAAAGAGTCCGGAGGGGATTTTTGTGGTGGATATAGGTGGGGGAACTTCGGAGATTGCGATTATTTCTATGGGGGGAATTGTCTTGGGCCGGTCTATAAGGATAGCGGGAGACGAGATGGATGAGGCGATTATTTCCTATGTGAGGTTAAAGTATTCGCTTTTATTGGGGCAGCCGACGGCCGAAAGCGTCAAGATAGGCATCGGTTCGGCGGTTTCGGGCAAGGACAGGTTTATGGTCGTCAGGGGGAGGGATTTGGAAAACGGTTTGCCGAAATCACTCAAACTTTCAAGCGGTGAGATAAGAGAGGCCCTGGCCACAATTGTTCAGGAGATTGTCGCCAGTATTGTGGATACTATTGGGGAAACACCTCCGGAACTTGTTTCCGATATTATGGAGAAAGGTATTGTCATGGCGGGGGGAGGGTCTTTGCTTGTCGGAATTGACAGGGCGGTTTGCGAGGCTACCAAAATGCCGGTGTGGGTGGCGGAGGATCCTTTGACATGCGTTGTCAGAGGCTGTGGAAAAGTTCTGGAAGACCCCGGTCTTTTAAAAAAAATCAGAGTCAGCAGAGGGCTTAGATAAACTGGTAAACTAAAGATTATGGAATCGTATTCTTCAACTACCCAAACTTGGCTTTCCTGGTTTATGAAGGGGATTCTTATTATTGGATTTTTATTTCTTGTGGGGAGGCTTATAGAACTTCAGGTTATTAAAGGGGATTATTTCAGGAGTCTTTCCGAGAATAACAGAATAAAGAGGGTTGTAATCCCCGCTCCGCGCGGCTTGATATTGGCCAGGGGCGGGGAAATATTGGTCGGGAACCGCGGATATATAAGAGATTATCCCTTGGGTGAAGCGTTTGGTCATGTATCGGGATATCTTGGAGAAGTTGGCCCCGGGGAGGTGGGAAAGGCGGACCCTGTCTGTTTTGAAAAGGGGGCAAGAAGATTGGGTTCTTTGGTGGGAAGAGGGGGACTGGAAGAGCAATATAATTGTTTTCTTTCCGGTGTTGACGGTGAGGAAGTGATTGAAGTTGATACTTTAGGCAGGATGGTGAGAATATTGGGGAGAAAAGATCCTGTTCCCGGAGGCGATATTAAAACCAACATTGATTATAAATTACAGATTAAATCTGCTCAGGCAATGAAAGAAAAGAAAGGAGCGGTAATTATATCCGACCCGAAGGGGGAGATACTCACCCTTTATTCATCACCCTCTTTTAATCCCGCACTGTTTCTTCCGGGCGGCGACAAAGATGCAATTTCAAAGATATTGAACGATAAAAATTTGCCTTTGTTTGACAGGGCGATCGGCGGTCTTTACCATCCGGGTTCGGTATTTAAACCGCTTGTTGCTATTGCGGCTTTGGAAGATGGGAAAATTGATAAAAACTTCAGGTATGAGGACCCGGGTGTGTTATCCGTCAAGACTCTGTACGGCGATTTCTCATATTCGAACTGGTACTATTCGCAGTACGGAAAAACGGAAGGGGAGATTGGAATTGTCAGGGCAATTGCGAGGTCAACCGACACCTTTTTCTATAAATTAGGGGAGATGGTAGGAATTGAAAAGTTGACTGAATGGATGGGAAACTTCGGTTTAAACGGGCGAACCGGTATTGACCTTCCCGGGGAAGTGAAAAATTTAATTCCTTCTCCCGAATGGAAACTTAAGGAAAAAGGAGAAAAGTGGTTTTTGGGAAACACTTATCATTTGTCAATCGGACAGGGGGATTTGGTGCTGACACCGCTTTCGTTAAGCAGGATACCGTCGGTGGTTGCGTCCGGCGGAAAGTTGTGCACGCCGCGCATAGTTAATGAAGCTCCCGCGGGCTCACGCCCGGGGTATCTTCTCCCCATGCTTCGTCGGGAGCAAAATCCCTCCGAAGCCCCGCTGGGCGGGGCGAAGGGGGATAAAGAGAGCTTTGTCAATAAAGATTGTAAGGATTTGAAGATAAAAAAAGAGA
>JAHIHE010000151.1 GCA_018899995.1 Patescibacteria group bacterium
CACGACTGCGCGTGACGACTCAAGGTTATTAAGCAACATAATATGTTGAATTTTCCTTTCGTATTTCGTCCGCGTCAAGAAGTTCCCGCATAACAGGGATCAGTGAACGCCAGTTCTCAATACCGAGGGTTTCAGCAATCTCGGCCATCTTCTTGCCGTCCGGATTATCCTCAAGAATCTCTATAATGTTCTCCTTTAATTCTTCTCTGTCCTCTTTAGTCTCTTGTTCTGCCTCCTCGACAGCTTTCTCTGCCGGCTCTTCAATGACCTCCTCAACCGATTTAACCTCCACGGCAGCCACAGCAGCTTTTACACTGGCCGGCCCTGTTATGGTCACACGGCCTCTGGCCGACTGCATAGCGGCTAAAAGTTTCTGCCAGGCAGCAGCAGTTTCTTCCTGCTCCTTCCTGAACTCGTCCAGCATACCTTTGACCGCATCTTTACGTTCCCTTATTTCGTCCTGTGTCGTAGTTTTACGCTCCTGTTCCTCGCTGGTCAGCTTCTTCCTCAGCTCTTCGGTCATCTCTTGATGCGCTTTGTCAAAATCTGCCAACAAGTTTTCTATGTAACCCTCACGTTCCTTAATCTCGGCCTGTGTTTCAGTCTTGCGCGTCTTCTCATCAGTGGCCAGCTTTGCCCTCAGCTCTTCGGCCATATCATTATGCGCTTTGTCAAAATCTGCCAACAGGTTTTCTATGTAACCTTCACGTTCCTTGATCTCAGCCTGTGTTTCAGTCTTGCGCTCCTGTTCTTCACTGCTCAGCTTCTCGCTCAGCTCTTCGGCCATCTCGTTATGCGCCTCATCAAAATCTTCCAATAACTTCTCTATATAAACCCCGCGCTCTACTATCTCTGCCTGATCCGACTTCTTACGCTCAGACTCCGCTGACTCAAGATCAGGCTTTACCCTGGCCAATTCTGCCCGCAAATCGTCTGCCATTTCTTTATGGGCATTGTCAAAGCCACGCAATAAACCGACGGTTTCCTTTTTAATGTCAGTTATACACTTAACCCTCTCCTCATAGGCGTTTTTCACTTCCTCTGCCAATCTACTTAAATCATCTGCATTTGCCATGTCGTTTTTCTCCTTTTAAATAATAATCTCTTATTAAAGACATGCCTGGGAATGCACTTGCGCTCTATACTCTCAAGGATGTCCCGAAAGTTTATGATGGCGAATCTGACATGAATACAGCTTACTCACGTAGATTGGCAAAATTAGTCATTTGTCACTGGTCAATGGTCATTTGTCATTTGTCACTGGTTTCGTCCAATGACTAATGACTAGTGACTACTGACTGACCCTGGATACTGCCTGCCACTGGGCTTGTACCCTGTCTCTGACCAGTTCAAAGTCATCCAGCATTGCGGACAGCTCGGCATCACGATCGATCTGCTGGGCTCTCATTGAATTGAGCATGACCTTGAAGTCTTTAATTTTAACTTCCTCTCCTTTTGATAGAAGTTTTTTAAGCCCTGCCCTGAATTCCTCCAGCTCGATCTGGAAGCATTTGAGTGTTTTGATTACTCTTTTCTCCCGCTCTTTTTGTCGTGTTGAAATATCCTCTTTGATGGCCTCAATATCTTCCAGACCGGAACGGCTTCCGCCGAGAACAATCTTCCTCAACCGGCTGACCATTTCCTCTTCCTGCTCCTGGAAAAGCTTGAGGCTGTGTTCCGCCTCCTGCTCCCTCTGGCTGCGGCATTCGATGACATCACTAATCATGCGCTCAAAATCCTTTTTTCTCAGGCTTCCAGCCTTAGCAAGATTATCCCTCAGCCGGACAATCATATCCTCAAGCTCCGTCTGAAAGCTTTTAAGAAAATAATATGCCTGACCCATCAAGGTGTTTACCGTCTTGACACGCATTTCATAGGAATCTATAATACTGTTGGCCAATGCCCTTAAATCCTGTCCAGCTCCCATCTTTTTACCTCTTGTCATAAAAAAAAAACCGCAAACAAATCGGACAATTATTTTATCAATTCCCTTTATAGTGCCTAACCCGAAAACAAATTGAAGACCAAAACAATTGAATATTGAATATTGAATATTGAAGGAATTCTGTTAATTTTAATTAAAATAATGGAGCAATTCTACAAATATACAATATTCAATCCATATGCGATTCCTTAAATTTTCAATCGTCAATCTTCAATCGTCACTATTTTTGAAGGGAGTATTGTCAGATTTATTTGCGGCTTTTAAAAAAATACTATCGGAGATTTCAGATATGCTTAAGATTAACATTTATATATCCTATTGCCTGCTGAGGGGTTTTATAAAACGCCCCAACAATCTCAAGGATATCTGCCAATCCCCCTTCGTAATTAAATAGA
>JAHIHE010000066.1 GCA_018899995.1 Patescibacteria group bacterium
GTAAATTCCGTGAAAATAAATTGATTTCGGACAAAAAATAAAATCGTTAATTTTTGAGATTTGGATATAATTCTCCATATTTTTATATTTCAACATAAAAACAGCGTATCATATCACATACGCTGATTTGTGTCAAGAGTTATTCGTACCTCAACGCTTCTATGGGGTTTTTATGCGCGGCTTTGTATGCGGGATAGAGCCCAAAAACAAGTCCGACCAGCGTGGAAACGCCGATGCCGATAAGCGCGGCGGAAAGAGGAAAAGTAAAAGTCCAGTTCATTGACACAACTTGGCTTAAAATTAAAGTAGCGATATATGATATTCCCGCGCCGAGCATTATTCCGATAATTCCTCCGGCGGCGGTTAGTAAGACCGCTTCCAAAAGAAACTGCGTTAAAATGTTATTGTCAGTCGCGCCCAAAGCTTTTCGGAGGCCGATTTCCCGCGTTCTTTCCGTCACCGAAACGAACATAATATTCATAATTCCGATTCCGCCGACTACGAGTGAGATTGCCGCTACTGAAATTAGAAGCCACGTGAGGAGATTAGTAATGGTTTTTGCGCTATTGGCGATGTCGGACTGGGTCATTACATGAAAATCGTCTTTGGCCGGATCGGTAATGCCATGAGATTCTCTTAGTGTTAATTTTATATCGTTGGCGGTTCGCGCTAAATCTTCTACATTATTAGCTTCTACCATAATGGAATTATAATGATTTATGCCCATAAGATCTTTTTGCGCGGTAGTGTAGGGTATTACCACTACGTCATCAACATTGATTATGGAAACTTGTCCTTTGGGAGGCAAAACGCCGATAACCCGGAAATTTTTGTCTTTAATCTTGATATTTTCTCCGACTGCGGTGGAAAGGCCAAAAAGTTTTTCTCGCACTTTGGAACCGATAATCGCCACACGGGCGTGCTGCTTGATTTCCTCATCGCCAAAAAACACTCCTTCTGCCGGCTGGATATTCAAAACTTTTGACAAAAAAGCGGATGAACCGAAAGTTATAGCGCGATATGTCTGGCTTTGGTAGGAAACCGAGCCCGGTACTATGACATTGGGAGTAAGGTCTTTAAGTCCCGGGACATTGGCTTTATTTTTTAACGCGATAATGTCCCGTTCTTTGAGCGAGTCGCTGAGAATTGCAGTCATATCCGATGGTCCTTGAGGTTCCCGCCCCGGTTCTATGATTATTGTTTTAGAGCCAAGCCCGCCGATTTGCCCCAGAATCATTGATTGGGCGCTGTCGCCGATAGCAACCACGACAATAATCGCGGCAATGCCGATAACTATTCCTAATATAGTGAGAATAGATCTTGCGGCATTGGCTCTTAGCCCCAATAGAGCGGTTTTAAGGGCTTGATAAGTATTCATAGTTAGTTTGGAATTTAAAATGCTTTTCGCAATTTTTCGCGTAGATATTCGCATTGGTTCGCTTCTATGTTTATTAGAGGCGAAAAGGTGCGAATATCAAGCGAAAGTACGCGAATAAAATAAATCGTGGTTTAAAGTTTATTATTTTACAAAATTATTCGCTTCGCGGCGAGCGCGGATTAGTTTATCGCTTTCAATTTTTCCGTCGCGGATATAGATAATCCGTTCGGCGAGTTCCGAGGTGTATGTCTCGTGGGTAATTAAAATAATCGTATGTTTTTTTTCCGCGTTTAATTTTTGCAGAATTTCCATTATCACTTGTCCGGATTTGGAATCAAGGTTGCCGGTAGGTTCATCGGCAAAAATTACTTGCGGATTATTAATTAAGGCCCGGGCGATTGCCACTCTTTGGCGTTCACCTCCGGAAAGTTTGGAAGTCATATAATTGATTCTCTGAGAGAGACCTACTTGTTCTATTGCTTTTAGCGCCATTTGGTCCCAGAGAGATTCTTTTATGCCGGAGTAGAGAAGCGGGAGCTTTACGTTTTCCAAAACCGTCGTTCGGCTAAGCAGATTGAAGGACTGAAAAATAAAACCTAGTTTTTCGTTTCGGATATGGGCGATTTCTTCATCAGAATAATCGCTTACTTTTTTTCCGTCGAAAAGATAGCTGCCGCCGGTTTGCTTATCAAGAAGTCCAATGATGTGAAGAATTGTCGATTTGCCGGATCCGGATGGCCCCATAACCGCTACGAATTGTCCGCGAGGAATATCAAAAGTGATATCGCAAAGAGCGGCGGTTTTTGTTTCTCCGTCCTCAAAAACTTTTTCCAGGTTTTTGACGGAAATGATGGGAGGCAGAGTTTTTAATTGGTTTGCTTGTTCTGGTTTCATTTTTATTTTTTTAAGGGAAAGTTTTGATAAATAAAGTTTTTAAATTTCTAATTTCTAATTATTCTAATTTCTAATCAATGTCTAATAACTTTAAAAACACAAATCACAATAATCAAATCTCAAACAAATTCCAAAACACAAACAATCTGTAAATCACAATTCATTAATTGTGTTTTGTTTGTAATTTGTGGTTTGTAATTTGTACTTTTACCAATTTGGGGGTTGATTAGGTTAATTAGAAATTAGAAATTAGAAATTTTCTTATTGTGTCACTGAAATTATCACTTTTTCTCCGGCCTTAAGCCCGGAAATTATTTCAATATTGCCGTCTGGCCCGCGCAGCCCGGTTTCAATTTTCCGCTCTTCTTGTTTGCTGTTTCCCACATCAACCAAAACAAATTTTTGACCGTCTTTTGTTATTACCGCGCGGCTAGGAACAAAAATCACATTTTGCCGCTTTGCGGTTAGAATATCTATATTGGCGGTCATTCCGGGCCTGATATGGTCGTCTTCTTTGGTAAATTCAAGGGTCGTTTTATAGGTTGCCACGCCTTCAATCATAATTTCCGCCGGATCAATGAAAATCACTTTTGCTTCAAAAACAACATCTCTGCCGTAAGCGTCAATTGTAACTTCGGCCGTATCGCCGATTTTCACTTTGGCAATGTCCGCTTCCGGAACATTCGCCTCAATCTGAAACTTCGCTTCTGAAATAAGGGAAACAAGAGGGCTGTTCGCGGAAATAATCTCTCCTACTTTCGCGTCTTGGCTTGTAACAATGCCGTTTATAGGCGAGAAAATAATCGTTTTTGCCAGTTGCGCCTGGATATTTTTAACATTGGCTTCGGCCGATTTCACTTCCGCCGTTTGGGCCGACAAATTTGCCTCTGCCTGCTTAACCTGCGCTTCTTGAGACGCGATTTGCTCCGGCGCGGCTCCGGCTTTTTTAAGCGCAAGCTCGTCTCGCGCCGAAGCCAGCGCGCTTTGGGCGCTGTTGACGCCGGTTTGGGCCGTAGAAATATTGTTTTGATTTAATATTTTTTGGCTTTCAATCGCCTGCTGGTGGTTGGTGATGTTTGTAGTGGCGGTGTTTATGTTTGTCCGTCCGGTATTTACATAGCCCTTATAAGCGGAAGTAGTTGCCATGGATATATTGGTGGCGGAATCAAGCGCGTCGTTTAGCCGCGTTAAAAAATCGCGGATTATTATCAATTGTTCTTTGGTTTTAACCAAAGAATCGTCCAAATCAGCCGTTGCCGCGGAAAGATTGTCTAAATTCGCTTTTATGTCTTTTACGGCCGTTCCCGCCGCGATGCGCCGTTGTTCTATATCTGTTTTTACCTGGGAATCGGTGGTTGTAAAACTCAACTGCGGATTATTGCTGTTTTCGTTTAAAAACATTTCGTCGGTCTGCTTGTTGACCGCGTCGTCCGCTTTGACATACGCGTCGTTTAAAATGTCCTTTATTTTTCCGTAGAGATTCGTCAAATCGCTTGACGCTTTATTTTTAACATTTTCCAGATTAGTTTGAGTATCGGATAAAGATTTTTGAGTGTTGGCGACATTCGTTTCAGCAATCTGCAATTCTTCAGGCCGCGTTCCGCGCTTCAATTCTTCCAATTTTGCCTGCTGGCTTAAAAGCGCGGCTTGATATTGCGCGAGCGACGACTTGGCGCTTTCAACTCCGGCTTCGGCCTGCAGAAGCTGGGCTTCAATATCGGCATTGCTAAGACCGGCCAGTATTTGCCCGTTTGTCACTTTATCTCCGATTTTTACATTGACTTTGGAAACCTTGCCGCTTTTTTCAAAAGCCAAATCAACTTTTTCCGCGGGCTTGACCCTTCCCGTAACGCTTACTTTCTGAACAACATCGCCGCGGCCGGCAATGATAAAATTATAAGCCGGCTGCTGTTTTTGCCGGCCAAAAAGCAGATAGCCGGCGGTAAAAATTATAACGACAACAAACGCGACAGAAATGGTTTTGCTCAAATTTTTCATAATTTTATCAATTTATGTCTTACGCAGATTGATATTATTAGTATATTCCGCAATAAATATTATGTCAAAATCAAAAAAAGAGAGTTCGCCCTCTTTTTTTTGATTATTCTTTTTTGCCGCTATTTATCTTCGTCAAAAATAATCGCTTGCACTGGGCAGGATTCAACCGCCATTTTAATCGTTTCGTCGTCATCGCCGTATTCGTCAATGACAATCGCTTTGCCTTCCAAATCCAGCCTAAAGGTCTTTGGCGCGATTGAGGCGCAAGAACCGTCTCCGATGCATAAATCCTTGTCTATTTTTATCCGCATGGAATTCAATTTAACAGAAAACAACTTAGCAATTTAACAAGATAGCAAGATAACAAGATAACAATTTAACAAAATCCAAATTGCTTAATTGCTTAATTGCTTAATTGCTTACTTGCTTACTTGCTTAATTGCTTAATTGCTTACTTGTTTAGTTGCTTAATTGTTTAGTTGAACTACTAAAACATTATACTATTTTAAAAATTGTTTGCAAGGATGTGTATGGTTCCCGCCATTTTGTTTGAAGCAACTCCCTATTTCCCAATTTCTTTCTTATTTCCGCCTGCAGCGGATCCCTGCCTGCGGCAGGCAGGCGCGCAGGCGGACAATAATTTTTTCACTTTTTCCATGCTTTCCCAGTCGTGAATTGAAACCGCCAGCGCGTTTTTGTTGGCTTTTTTCAATTCCCCGATTTTTTCCTTTGCGTCTTTTTCGGCGATTAAGTCCGTTTTGGTCAAAAAAACATATTCTGGTTTTTCTTTCAGTTCCGGGCCGTATTTTTCCAGCTCTTGCCTGACAACTTTGTAATCGCGGACTAAATCCTTGGACTCGCAGGAAACGCAATGAATCAAAACGCTCGTCCTTTTTATGTGCCGCAAAAATTTTATTCCCAAGCCCCTGCCGCAGGACGCTCCTTCAATCAAGCCCGGAATATCCGCGATAATCAAGCCGTAAAAGTCGCCGAGATTCGGTTCAAGCGTCGTAAAAGGGTAAGCCGCGACTTTCGCGTTTGCTTTGGTAAGCTCATTGAGCAAGCTGGATTTGCCCGCGTTGGGCAGGCCGATAAGCCCCACATCGGCGATAAGCCGAAGCTCCAAAATAAAATTAAATTTTTCTCCTTCTTTTCCTTTTTCGAATTGCGTGGGTGTAACATTGACAGAAGAGCGGAATAGATAATTTCCTTTTCCGCCTTTTCCGCCTTTCGCGGCCAAAACGCGCTCGCCCGGTTTGACGATTTCAGCATCTTTTCCAGCATCAAGATTGTGAATAACCGTGCCAACCGGAATTTTCAAAACCATGTCATTGCCCCTGGCGCCGTCAAGCCGTTTTGTTTTTCCGTTTTCTCCGTCCTCGGCCTCAAAATCCTTTTTGAAGCGAAACTGGCTCAAGGCGTTTAGATTGGAAACACCTTCCAAATAAACGCTGCCGCCATTGCCGCCGCTTCCGCCTGAAGGCCCCTGGCTGTATTTACTCCGGTCCCACGCCACGATCCCGTTTCCGCCTTTTCCGGCTGACAATTTAATTTTTACTTCGTCTATTAGCATAGCTCAACCTTATCACAAGATTTGATTAAAATCAATTCATCGCATAAGTCCACTTTGTGAGAAAATCCGATATTTTAAAATATTTTAAATTTTAAAACAAAGATTTTTAAATTCTTGACAAATCTTGCGACCGCAAGAATATTCAAGAATTACAAAATATAAACTATAAGTTGCGCAAATCAAAACAGAAGTTAATCCCGAGTACTCGGGATTAAAACTCCTTACTTTTCTTGCGGTCGCAAGAAAAGTAAGTTATTATAATATTTTAAAATTTTAAACTTGGATAATTGGGATAATCCAAATGAGATTAAAATAAAATACAGGAGCCCCGCTCTCCTTCTGGAGAGCGGGGCTCGGAAAATTCTGCGTATATTCTGCGTTGAGTTCCGCGTCAGTTCAGCGCTATTGTTTCTTCGCGTAGGCGCCGGAAATCCAGCCAGTGGTTCCGGTTTTGGTCTTAATCTTATACCAGTTATTCTTTTCTTCAAGAATGGTGAAAGTTTCGTTTCTCGTAACTTTACCAAGAATGCCGCTGGCAGTGGTGTTAGCGGCCCTTACTCTCAAAACAGAAGCATTAACCACTTTGACA
>JAHIHE010000159.1 GCA_018899995.1 Patescibacteria group bacterium
ACGCGGCAAGAGTTCCATTTACCAAGATTAATTTAACCGCAGCTTCTGACGGAGCCGTAAGCGTTAAATTAAAAATTCAGAGGACAGGAATTAGCGAAGATAACGATTTTTCTTCTATTTCATTTTTAGAAGGCATTAAACAGCTTGGAAACACTAAGACCTTAAACTCTAACCATCAATGCCTTTCAGATAGCATTGTTGTTTCAGCAGGCACAACCAGAGCAATTACTGTTGCAGGCAACATGCATGCAACTAATGGTAGCGCTGGTTCAGCCTCCTTGGAAGTGGTAGAAGTTCAGACTGACGGCGCGGCTGTAAGCGGCTCTTTGCCTGCCGCAGGCAATGCAATGGCATTAAGCAATGCCATAACTATCGGCACTGCCACTTTGGCGCGCGGATCCTATGATCCTAATTCTACTGCCACAAAAGAGATCGGCACTACGAATTATACTTTTACCTCTTTCAAGATCACAGCCAGTACTGAAGCTCAGCAGGTAGAATACATTAAGTTCACCAATCAGGGCTCAATTGCTGACGCTGACTTGGAGAATGTCCGTCTCTATGTTAACAATACTGAATATACAACAGGAACATTGTCAAGCAAGCTGGTAGAGTTTGATTTATCAAGCAACCCGGTAAGCATTGCCAAAGGCGGAAATAAGGAATTTTCTGTTGTAGCTGACATTGTGGGCGGATCAGGCAGAACCATTGATTTTGATATCTACAAAACAACTGATGTAGCTGTCAAAGGAACTGACTTCGGCTATTACATTACTCCTTCAGCCGCTTTAGACGCAGGCAACACTGTTACTGTTTCCGCAGGCAGTTTGACTATTTCCAAGAGCAATAAAGTTGTGACCGGGAATATTACTGAAGGAAGCACAAGCGTTGCATTAGGTTCTTGGAACTTTAAAGTGCAGGGAGAGGTAGCGGAGATTACGCAATCTCAATTCATTGTAACTGTAACCGGCACAGGCGATTATGCTGATGTGACTAATTGCACATTGTATGACGCCAACAACAATGCTGTTACAGGCGCGGTAGATCCTGTCGTAACCACATTTTATGTTACCTATACTGACACTATCAGCGCGCCGGTAGGCGACAATGTCTATACCATGAAGTGCAATCTGAACACTGATTTTGCCAACGGAGACACTATAGTTGTTTCTGCTGACACTAGCGCGGCGGCCAGCTTTGCCGTTAAAGGAGCCACCACCGGCGATGCTATTACTGAACAGCCAACCGCTGATGTAGCCGCAAACACTCAAACTATTAAGGCAGGCAGCTTGGCTTCTTATACCGCTGCTACTCCCGTAGCGCAGAGTTTGGTTAAAGGTTCTTTGCAGGCGCATTTCGCCAATATCACTCTGGACGCTTCCGGCTCTGGCGAAGATGTAAAAGTAACCCAGATGGTAATTACTGACACCCCTGCTGTTAATGGTAAAACTCAGAATGTTGCCAATATCAAGCTTTATGTTAACGGAGTCGCAAAATCAATAGTTAAGAATGGCAGCACAGCAACCGTTGATACGGCAGAAAACTTTACTTTCAGCTTGTCAGGCAATGACACAATCATTGTTCCAAAAGGACAAACTGTCACAGTCCAGGTAAAAGCTGATATTAGCGCTTCTGCAGTTACTAGCGCCACTCATACTTTTGACTTGAACAGCATTGTCTGCCAAGGCAATAGTACAGGCGAAACCATTACTTCAACGCCTTCAGGCGCCGGACAGGCAATGCCAATCGTAGCTGCCGGCACTTTGACTACTTCAATTGATTCAGCTAACCCGGAAGCCGCATTGATGGCAGCCGGTTCTACAGGCAATACTTTAACTGTTTTGAAGATGGAAGCTCTTTATGAAGATATTGAATTAGACACAATCGTGTTAACCAGCGATGTAACAACTGCCGCTTCTTCAACAGCTAATGATGTTGCCATGCTTTATCTTTATGATGAAGACGGCAACAAAGTTCTGGCTGTTACAGCTACTTCCACTACTTACCAAGTGACTGTTCCCGACTACACGGAAGACGCGAACGGCAACTGGTTATCCGGCTTCAAAGTAACTAATGAAGATACTGACGGAACCAAGCTTTATATTAAGGCTGATCTAAATTCTATCGGCACAGGTCTTCCTGGCACATCAGGAGCTCAAATCGGCTATAAAGTTAATGTTGCTACTGATATCGTGGCTACCGGAGCTGAGTCAGGCCAAGGCGCTACGGAAGCAGGCACAGCTAACAGCAATACGCACTGGATATATGGATCAGTTCCAACAGTTGCTATTCAAAGCTTGCCTACTACCACTTTAGCCAACGGCACCGCTACTTTATACAAGTTCACGGTCGCGGCTTCAGCGCAAGGCGACATTGATTTAGCGAAAGTCGCTTTCACAATGGCTACTACCAGCTGCACAATAACCGGCATGAAAGTGTATGACACTACAGGAAGCACCGAGGTTGAATTAAACGCTACCGGCGTAACTTCTGATGGCAGCAATGTAGTTACTGTCGCGTTTGATGAAGCCAAGATTAGAACCATTACCAAGGGCACAAGCAAAACCTTTGCTCTAAAGGGTACTGTAGCTGACGCCGCGACAGCAGGCGACAGTGTTATCACCCAGCTAAACGGCGACGCAGCCGCGATAGCAACTCAAATGTATCCTACAACTTATGCTTTGGCAGCAGCTGACACTAATGGCGAGTTCATTTGGTCAGACCGCAGCGCCAGCTCGCATGCTGTAGGAACAGCTGACTGGGTTAACGGCTATTTGGTATCCGGATTAAACGCTACTGTAAGCTCTGGAGCAGTTTTGTCTAAATAATTGAATTAAACAGTTATATCAGTATTTCTTGAAATAGATTACCCCTCCCCGATATATATTGGGGAGGGGTTTTCGCTTTTATGTTATTGCCTTCGGCAACCCGCGCTACAAATGCGGGACATCCGAATAACGCCCCGCGCTCTTGGCGCGGGTGGCTTAATAGTAGAACTGCAAGATAAACGCCTTACGGCGTAGCTTATTCGTATTTTATGCGACGGCAATTTTTTTATTAGACTTGTTAGTGTTTTTTTGGTAGACTATAAATATTACTTTGAATTACAAGATAATCACAAATATCATTCTATCACCCCCTGTCATTCTCGCGAAAGCGGGAATCCAGGGTTAAAATCCACGAAT
>JAHIHE010000155.1 GCA_018899995.1 Patescibacteria group bacterium
AAGCTTTTTGCTTTGAATTATATTCTTTTGAACACGAGCCTGGATTTCATCTTTCAAAAGTTTTTTCAACAATTCAAAAGCCAGGTTTTTCCTTTTCATTCCTTTAATTTCAGATAGAAATTCATCGGACAAAATAGAGATATCCGGTTTTGCAATACCGGCTGCTTCAAAAATATCAACGATTTTATCCGATGTTATGGCTTTATCGACCACCTGCCGGATTGCGGTTTCAATTTCTTCCGTGGTTTTCCCGGTCGATGTTGTTTCAAATTTCTGCAGGCGTGCCTTAACAGCCTGAAAGAAAGCAACTTTTTCTTTTATCAAAAGCGCCTGTTCATGAGGAATTGCCAGAGCAAAGGTTTTGGATAAAACAGTCACTTCATTTATATAACGGGCTTTTCCATTTTCCAGGTTTAAGATATGTTCTTCTGCCTGAAGAATAATAGACAATTTTTCGGATGTCTCTGCTTTGAAATAACGCTGATAATCAAAACCCTTATAGAACTGTTCCATAACTTCGAGTTTTTCCAGCATTAATTCAACAGCCTGTTCCTGCATTTCTGCCGGTTTGCCCTTGCCGCCGCTTTGAGAATAAACAGATAATGCTTTCTTTAAATCCGTCGCAATTCCGATGTAGTCAACAATCAAGCCTCCTGGTTTGTCCAGATACACACGATTGACACGGGCGATGGCCTGCATAAGAGTGTGACCTTTCATGGGCTTATCAAAATACATGGTGTGCAAACAGGGCACGTCAAAACCGGTCAGCCACATATCGCAGACAATTACCAGCTCCAAGGGATCTTCAGGATCTTTAAAACGATCCGCAATCTGGCGACGCTGATCTTTGGTGGTATGGTGTTTTGCCATCACCGGTCCATCAGACGAAGCTGCGGTCATCACGATTTTTACAGCGCCTTTTTTCAAATCATCATTGTGCCAGGCCGGATGCAATCGAATAATCTCATTATACATAGCTACAGCAATCCGCCTGCTCATGGTTACGAACATGGCCTTGCCTTTGAAAACTTCCTGGCGCTGTTCAAAATGCTGGAGGGCATCCCTGGCTACATTTTTCAGGCGGTCAGGACTGCCGACAATGGCTTCCAGTTTGGTCCATTTTGCCTTGGCCTGTTGCGTTACCGTCAAATCTTCTTGTTCAAGTTCTTTATCCAGATCCTTAATGAGTTTGCGGCCTTCCTCAGTTAAATTCACTTTAGCCAGGCGGCTTTCATAATAGATTTTCACCGTGGCTCGATCATCCTGAGCCTGGGAAATGTCATAGATATCGACGTAGCTGCCGAAAACTGCCGGAGTATTTCTATCGGTAAGTTCAATCGGTGTTCCGGTAAAACCTATAAAAGTGGCATTGGGCAGAGCATCGCGCACGTATTTTGCAAATCCGTATGCAGTGCGCTTACCAATAATATTGCCGTTTTCGTCTTTTACATCAATTGTTTTGGCTTTAAAACCATACTGGCTGCGGTGCGCTTCATCGGCAATGACCACAATGTTTTTTCGTTCCGAAAGCAGCGGATAGATAATTTCCCCGTCATCAGGTGAGAATTTTTGAATGGTGGTGAAAACAATACCTCCTGATGCCACTTTTAATTTTTCCCGCAAATCATCACGATTATTGGCCTGCACAGGTTCCTGCCTCAGCAACTGCCTGGATGCGGCAAATGTATCGAACAGTTGGTCATCCAGGTCGTTGCGATCGGTAATAACGATAATAGTTGGATTATCAAGACTCAGCACCAGTTTGCCTGAGTAAAAAACCATTGATAATGACTTGCCGCTTCCCTGGGTATGCCAAATCACCCCGCCCTTGCGGCCGCCATCTGCTGAAGCCGCATCTATTGTGGAATTGACTGCTTTGTTTACTGCGTAATACTGGTGATAAGCCGCAACTTTTTTAATGGATTCAATAAAAGTCTGTCCTGTTTCAGGATCTTCTCTTTTTGTTTTTTCAAAAACAGTGAAATGCCGGATCAAATCCAATAAGGTACGTTTGTTGAGCATGCCTTTGACAAGCACTTCCAACTGGCTGATAAGACTCGATGCCTCTGTTTTCCCTTCTCTGCTTTTCCAGGCAACAAAACGGGAATAGCCGGCAGATAGCGAACCGGCCCGTGCTTCAAGCCCGTCGGATATGACCAGCATGGCATTGCATGTAAACAGCGACGGAATCATCGCCTTGTAGGTTTGCATTTGGTTGAAAGCGCTTTTCACCGTGGCGTTTTCATCTGCCGGATTCTTGAGTTCGATCACCACCAGCGGCAGGCCGTTTACAAACAAAACCACGTCGGGCCTTTTGTTGATATTGTTTTCTATAACCGTGTATTGATTGACTACCAGGAATTCGTTGTTTTCAGGATGCTTAAAATCCACCAGCCAGACTTTATCCCCACGGGTGATGCCATCTTTCTGAAATTCTACCTCAATACCATCGGTAAGATAACGGTGGAAGGTTTCGTTGTTGTTGATCAATTCAGGTGAGGTAA
>JAHIHE010000067.1 GCA_018899995.1 Patescibacteria group bacterium
CCCTTATTCGCGCGAATAGGCGAATAATCCTGTTTTTTTCTTTTCAATCTCTTTTCCCACTAACTGAATTTTCTTGCTATAGCATAAATTTTCAGTTAAGGACTTTGTTTCTTTTTCCCATCTCTTATTCGCGCGAATGGGCGAATACTAATTTTAAAAATTAATTCATATTGAAAATATAACCCCAAAATTTTCAAAAGATCTTATTAAAGGCAAAATCGCGGAAATAATTTTCAATCAAATTTTCCGCAAATATTAATTTTCTCCCATAACCTATACCCTTATTCGCGCGAATGGGCGAATAAGGGTAGAATAAACTTTATCTTTTCTGTCTTATGCCCTAATTCGCGCGAATAGTGGAATAAGAAAAGGAAATGCTGTATAATAATAGAAGGTTGAGGTATTGAAAACATTATGGCAAACGATCTTAGAAATTTAGAAAAGATTTTGAAGGCATTAGCAAACAAGCGGCGTCTTGCGATTCTTGAATATTTGAAGTCCAACAAAGAGGCCTCGGTGGGAGAAATTGCTCGCGTAATAAATTTATCAATCAAGGCGACATCCAAGCACCTCAACATTTTATCGTCATTGGATATTTTGGAAAGAAATCAAATCGGACCGCAAATGTTTTATTATTTAGCTTCCGGTCAAAAACAAATTACTAAACACCTTCTGTCTCTCCTCTAATTCGCGCGAATGGGGGAATAAGAGATTGATAAGAAAGATCTGTTGCTTGAAAAAATACAATAATAAACAATATGTATTACCTCTACATCCTAAAATGCGCTGATAAGACATTATATACTGGCATTACCGTAAATTTACAGCGGCGTACAAAAGAACACAATTCTTCCAATCTTGGCGCGAAATATACGAGGTCACGAAGGCCGGTCAAATTGGTATATTCCAAAAAATTTCGCAGTCGCTCAACCGCTTGCCTGGAAGAAGCGAGGATCAAAACATTATCAAGAAAAGAAAAACTGGAGATGATAAAAAACAATTCTTCATCTACCCCTAATTCGCGCGAATGGTGGAATAAGGAAGATTAATAAATAATTTTATATAATGAGCAATAAAAAGTTTAATAACCTGTCAGAGCAAGAATTGGTTGATATTTTAAATCAAGGTAAATTATCCGATAAGGAATTAATGGATTTGGTTGAAGCAATGAAAAATTGGGGTTTAAGCGGGTCGATTATGGCAGTAGACGACCCAAATAGCGAAGAGGGAAAAGCAGCTATTGAGTATATTGAATACCACAAGAAATTACCAGAAAGCTATTATAAAAATATGCCCAAGGAAGAAATTGAAAAGGCGGGCAAAGTTTTATCATCTCAAAAGGCGATCACAGAGGACAAAAAACGAGCTTTAATGATATTAGCGCATACCGGAAATATCGCGGCTTATAAAATTCTTGAGGAATATGAGAAGAATCCCGATCTGGAATTGAAAATTTGGATTAATTTAGCCGTGCAAGAATGCCAGAGTTTTTTAAAAAGAGATATTATTGGTCAACCGGTATTAACGGTCGGCAGGATAACAAAGGTTGGGCGAAATGATTCTTGTCTATGCGGATCTGGCAAGAAGTTTAAAAAATGCTGTTTAAATAAATATTTATGCGAAAGTTGAAGCGGACAGAGTTTGAAAAAATCGTAAAAGAGGGAATAGAGGCGATTCCGAAAAAGTTTTTGCGGAAATTGGACAATGTGGTAATTGTTATTGAGGACAAACCGACGCCGGCCAAGAAAAAGAAATTAAACATTCATTCGGATTGGGCGCTGTTCGGTTTATACGAAGGCGTGCCGCAGGCATCGCGGGGAACGAATTATACTGCCGCACTTCCCGATAAAATAACTATTTTTCAAAAGCCGATTGAAAAAGAAGCGCGCGATGAGAAAGATATAAAAGAAATGGTAAAAAATACCGTCTGGCACGAAATTGCCCATCATTTCGGAATGGATGAGGCCCGGGTTCGCCGGGTTGAAATTCAAAAGCGAAAAACTTCATTTCTTATTCTCTAAAATTCGCGCCGCGCCACTTTCTCTATCTCTTATTCGCCCCGAACTAAATTCCGCAGGCGGGTTAATCGTATAAGTGCGTTAATTTCTCGGTATCGCCTTCGGCTCGCATTATTTTAATGCGAGATTATTTAAAGAATTAGTACGGGGCAGGCGCGAATGGTGGAATAAGCAAACAAATATTTGACAAAAATTTTACGCGGTATATAATGGAAAATAATGGATGTTAAGCATCTATGGGTGTTTGACCCCGTTAGAAACCTTGACCTGTTTTCACGATTAAGATTAATCGTAAGGCGAAGCCGCTTCGCTTGACGACCTCTATATTTGTGAGGTCGTTTTGGGTTTCTAACGGGGTTGACATTTTTTTAAATTTTGCTTACAATATATTATAAATTAAAAATTTTCAGCCCAAGGCTGATGAGCCGCCTGCGGAAACTTTTCACTTTACATTTTTAATTTTATTACAATGTCCACGATTCAGCAACTAATCAGGAAGCCGAGGAAAAAAATAAGGCGCAAAACCAAAGCGCCTGCTTTAGCGAGCATTTTTAACACTTTGAAAATCAAATCAAAAGCGGTAAATAGTCCTTTTAAAAGAGGGGTCTGCGTAAAAGTAGGCACGATTACGCCGAAAAAGCCGAACTCCGCTTTGCGGAAAATCGCCCGCGTGCGACTTACTAACGGAATGGAAGTAACCGCTTATATCCCGGGCGTGGGGCACAATCTGCAGGAGCACTCGGTGGTAATGATTCGCGGCGGAAAAGTCCGCGATTTGGTCGGAGTGCGCTATCATGTGGTGCGCGGGATTTTGGACGCCGGCGGAGTGGAGGGCAGAAAGCAGGAGCGATCCAAATACGGCGCGAAAAGGCCGAAAGGATAGCATATCAATTATCAATTATCAATTATCAATTTTCAATAAATTTTCAATTCTACAATTTTCAAGTTTTTAATTAAAAATTAAATAATTAGGAATTGATTAGAAATTAAAAATTTAAAATTAGAAATTTACTTAAAACCATGGCTCGGAGAAAAAGAAAATATACAAGAGAAATTTTGCCGGATTGGAAATTCCACAATTTAGATGTGGCGAAATTCGTTGATTACATTATGGAAAGGGGCAAGAAAACTGTCGCGGAAAAAATCGTCTACGGAGCGCTTGACATTCTGAAAGAAAAAACCCAAAAAGAGCCGCTAATGGTTTTTGAAGCCGCGATAAAAAACGCGACTCCGCTTCTGGAAGTAAAATCACGCAGGGTCGGCGGCGCGACTTATCAGGTGCCGATGGAAGTGAGAGCCGGAAGAAAATTCGCCCTAGCTTCGCGCTGGATTATTTCCGCTGCGCGGGCGCGGACCGGAAAGCCGATGGCGGAAAAGCTCGCTCTTGAATTGATTGACGCGGCGAACAATACAGGAACCGCGGTGAAAAAGCGGGCAGACATACACAGGATGGCCGAAGCGAACCGCGCGTTCGCGCATTTCGTAAGATGAATTCAATTAAGCAATTTAACAATTAAGCAATTTGGCATTTTTAGCGCCAGCTTAATAGCATTTTGTTTAATTGTTAATTTGTTTAATTGGTATATTGATTTCTTATGCGAGATTTTCCAATTGAAAAAGTAAGAAATATCGGCATCATAGCCCATATAGACGCCGGAAAGACCACCACTTCCGAGCGAATTTTGTTTTATACCGGAAAAACCCACAAAATCGGCGAAGTGCACGAGGGGGAGACCGTGATGGACTGGATGGAGCAGGAAAGGGAAAGGGGAATAACAATTACTTCCGCGGCCACCATTTGTTTTTGGCGCGACTGCAAAATAAATCTGATTGACACCCCGGGCCACATTGATTTTACGGCCGAGGTGCAGAGGTCTTTGAGGGTTTTGGACGGAGTGGTGGTTGTTTTTGACGGGGTCTCCGGAGTTGAGCCGCAATCGGAAACGGTCTGGCGCCAGGCGGACAAATTCGGCGTGCCGAAAATCTGCTTTATCAACAAAGTTGACAGGATGGGCGCGAGTTTTGTAAAAAGTTTGGAATCAATTTGGGACCGTCTGACAAAAAACGCCGTAGCTCTGCAACTGCCCATAGGCGAGGAAGAAAGGTTTGAAGGAATAATAGATCTGGTGGATATGAATGCGCTGCGTTTCAGTGGCGAGCGCGGCGAGAAAGTTGAAAAATCGGAAATTCCGGCCAATTTTTCCCAAGAAGCGAAAAAATGGCGTGAAAAATTAACGGAAAAAGTCGCCGAAACCGACGAAGCGCTTTCGGAAAAATATTTAAGCGGCGCGGAAATCACTGTCGCCGAGCTGAAGCAGGCATTGAGAAAAGCGGTTATCTCCGGAAAATTAGTCGCGGTTTTTTGCGGTTCTTCCCTGAAAAACAAGGGAGTGCAGCCGCTTTTGGACGCGGTCTGCGATTATTTGCCTTCGCCGGTGGATATTCCGGCTGTCAAAGGAATTGATCCGAATACAAACAAGGAAATCATAAGAGAAACAAGAGACGACATTCCGTTTTCTGCCCTTGTGTTTAAAATTGCCACTGATCCTTTTGTCGGCCAGCTGTCGTTTTTCCGGGTTTATTCCGGAACTTTGACTGGCGGAAGCTATGTTTTGAATTCAACCGAGGACAATCAGGAAAGAATCAGCCGGATTTTGCGCATGCACGCCAATCACCGCGAAGAAATCAAAGAAGTAGTGGCTGGCGATATCGCGGCCACGGTCGGGCTGAAAAAAACCACCACCGGAGACACTCTTTGCGATATAGACAATCCGATTATTCTGGAAAAGATAGTTTTTCCGGAACCGGTTATTTCCATTGCCATTGAGCCGAAGACAAGAGTTGACCAGGAAAAAATGGGCATTGCCATGAAAAAATTGGCCGAAGAAGACCCCACTTTCAGGATTTCAACAAACGAAGAAACCGGCCAGACCTTAATCGCTGGAATGGGCGAACTGCATCTGGATATTATCGTTGACCGAATGTTCAGGGAGTTCAAAGTGGGCGCCAATGTCGGCAAGCCGCAGGTTGCTTACAAAGAAACAATCAAAGGCAAGGCCGAAGCGGAAGGAAAATATATCAGACAATCCGGCGGTCGGGGACAATACGGGCATGTATGGCTGAAAGTTGAGCCGCTTACCGAAGAAGACAGGGCGGAAATTCCGGAGAAAAAAATTAAAGACAAGTCCCGCGGATTTCTGTTCGTCAACGAAATTAAAGGCGCGTCTATTCCCAACGAATATATTCCGGCGGCGGAAAAGGGCTCCCGTGAAGCAATGGACAGAGGAGTGCTTGCCGGATATCCTTTGGTTAATCTGAAAGTCAGTTTGTTTGACGGTTCTTATCACGAGGTTGATTCTTCGGAGGCGGCTTTTAAAATCGCCGCTTCAATGGCTTTGCAGGCAGCGGTGAGGAAATCAAAGCCGGTGATTCTTGAGCCGATGATGAAGGTGGAAGTTGTCACTCCGGAAAACTTTATGGGAGACGTGGTGGGAAACTTGTCTTCCAAGCGAGGGGAGATACAGAAAATAAGCGACCGCGCCGGAAACAAAGTGATAGACGCGATTACGCCTCTGGCGGAAATGTTCGGCTACGCGACCGAACTGCGCTCGGCCACGCAGGGCCGCGCCACTTACACCATGGAGTTTGACCATTACAGCGAAGTTCCGAGGAATATCGCTGAAGAGATAATCAGCGGAAAAAAGAAATAAGGCAGGCTCGCCTTGCCGAAGCCTTAGGCGTAGCGCAGTTATGCAATTTTACAAATACACCATTGCGAGATGGCGTATTTTTGTTTGATTTTAAGCGGGTTTTGGGATAATATTAAGCAGACGAAGCGTTACATTTCAAAAGCGCCGGCAAAAAATCCGCCGAGGGCTATTGCTATTATCGTATCAATATGATACGATAATAATGCTTAAATGATACGATAAATTAATATTATGCTGTTAAATGAAAAACAAAAAAAGATACTTTTTGTCATATTAGAAAACGGAGTAATGCCATCGTCTAATGTTTATGCGACACTTTTAAAATCCGGAGAAAAAATTTCTTTGGTCACGGTTAAGCGCGCTTTGTCCGAAATGGTAGAATCGCGATTGCTTGCCGTTTTTGGTTCAGGTCCGTCCACAAGTTATGGCGCAAGCGCGCTGGGCAGATTATTTGTTCCGGTTGACGCGCGCGGATATTGTTCAGCCGAGCCCGACAAGCGATACGGATTAAGCCGGTATAATTTTGACCTTTTTCCCGCTGTGCCGCCGGAAATTTTTGAAGAGGGGGAGGCGCAGGTTCTTAAGAGTGCGACAATGGAATATGAACGGCGGACAAAAAATTTATCGGATGTCATTCGGAAAAAAGAGCTGGAGCGCCTTATTATTGAGCTCGCGTGGAAGTCGTCAAAGATTGAAGGCAATACTTATACGCTTTTGGACACGGAAAAGCTTATTCGCGAGCAAAAAGAAGCGGCTGGACACAACAAAAACGAGGCGCGCATGATTTTAAACCACAAGGATGCTTTTAATTTTATTTATAATAACAAAAAAAATTTCAAACATTTACCCGCGTAAATTTAGAGAAGCTTCACGCGATTATTGTTAAAGATATGAACGTTGACGCGGAGCTTCGCAAGAAACCCGTCGGCATCGTCGGTTCAAAATACCAGCCGCTGGACAACGGCTATCAGATTGCGGAAGCGGTTGAAGCGCTTGGAAAAACTATTTCAAGAATGGCTTTGCCGCATGCAAAAGCGTTGATAGCGCTGCTCGGCATAAGCTATATTCAGCCGTTTGAAGACGGCAATAAGCGGACTTCCCGCCTTATGGCGAACGCTTTGCTTATGGCGCACGGACTTACTCCTCTCTCGTATCGCAGTGTTGATGAAAACGAGTATCGCGAGGCAATGCTGGTTTTTTACGAAATCAATTCGCTTATTCCATTCAAAAAAATATTTATTGATCAGTATAAATTTGCCGCGGCTAATTACGCGGTTAGGTAAACAAAGTTGTCGGGTGTCTTTATATTTTTTTCCGATGACCCAACAAAATTTTAGATATAAAATTATTATGAATTTGATAGCGGATTAAAGGCGGATTAAAGATTGGTTTTAATAGATAAATTTATGATTCAAGAACAAGCCAAAGAAAAAATCAAAGCGCTGGTGGAAAAATACGAGAAAATCAAGAGTTCCGGGAAAATGAAATCGTACACCGAAGGAGAAACCAAAAAAGACCTGATTCTTCCGCTTTTGGAAGCGCTGGGCTGGAATGTTTACGATAAAAACGAGGTCTC
>JAHIHE010000068.1 GCA_018899995.1 Patescibacteria group bacterium
ACGCCCAAGTATATTGGCGCTCCCGTTCTTTGAGCGAGGAAGATAAGCATATTTTGAATCAGAGGCTTATTTTTCTTGATTCGGAATTAAGCGACACCGATAAATTTAAGCCTCTGACTCGCTTAGAATACGAACAAGATCATATGAAACGAAGGCAAGTGGAGCGATGGATTGAGAATTTAATAAACGCGGCGATAGATATTTCAAAGACTATTTTGGCTAGCCAAAAACGCCCCATCCCATCCACTTATAGAGAAATTCTAAAGGGAATAGATGCTATTGTTGGTTTTCCGGAGGGAGCGGGTGAGCAGCTTGCCAAATGGACGGAATTACGCAATATTTTAGCGCATGAATATTTGGACATTCGCTGGAAGCGCATCGACGATTTTATTAAAAGAAGCGAACCATATTTTAGAAAACTGATAGAAGCGGTAAAAAGTAATTTTCTGTCGGAAAAAAAAATAGGCGGAAAACGAAAAATGCGAGCCGTTTTCAATTTACAGCGAAGATAAGCAGGTTCAGATCGTAAATGTTAAATGCTTAAAACAGCCGGAAATCGGCAGCGCGGAGAAAAAATAATTTAAAAACCTGAATTTTATGAAAAACATCTCCCTTTTTTTGCTGAAAAACAAAAGTATTCCCATATTAAAGCGCTATGGAGTAAGGCGAGCCGCTGTTTTTGGCTCATTCGCCAGAAAGCAAACGAGAAAGAGCAGCGATATAGATATTTTAGTGGATATTCAGAAAGACATCAGTTTGCTTGATTTTATCGGGCTTAAACTGGAAATTGAAGAGGCGCTTGGCAAAAAAGTCGACTTAGTTGAATATAATACGATTAAGCCCCTTATTAAAAAAAGAATAATAAAGGAACAATTAGTGATTTTGTAGAAAAGTATGATAAAAAAAGAAAAAAACATAATGCTGTATATTGAAGACATTTTAGAAAGCATTGATAAGATAGAAGAATATATAGGCAAAATCAAAGAAGAATATTTTTACCGGAACACGTAGCTTCAAGATTCTATTTTGAGAAGATTGGAAATTATCGGAGAGGCGACAAAGAATATTCCTCCGGATTTTCGTGATAAATATTCTGTTATTCCATGGAAAAGAATGGCAGGAATGCGGGATGTGCTTATTCATGAATATTCTGGAGTGAATCTAAAACGAGTTTGGCGAGTGGTGAATAAAGATTTACCGAGATTAAAAAAGGAAATTTTAAAAATTATTTAATTTTAACATTTAAAAACCTATGCCAAACAACCTCTCGTCCCCCCCATTTCCCTTTAAAAGGACTTCTTAAATCCCTATTCTTCTTTCTCGGAGTTATTGTTATTTCCCTTTCTCTGTCTTATCTCGTTCTTGCCTGGACCGAGCCAACAGTCGCTCCTCCATTAGGCAATGTTTCAACTCCCTTGAATATCGGTTCTACAGGTCAATCCAAAGCAGGCGGACTCATCTTAAACACCGGCGGCGCGGCTACTGGCTTGATTGTCCAATCCGGCAATGTCGGCATCGGGACGACAACGCCATGAGATTATAAATTAAATGTCCAAGGCGGGGATATTAAAGTCGGCAGCGCGGTTACAATCAAGGGCGACGGTTCCGTAGTTCTTGATCCTCAAACAACTCCGCCGACTAGTCCGGCAAGGGGTCAATTATACTTTGACACAAGCGCCAACGCATTCAAATTTTACGACGGCATAGCATGGAAATATTTGGACAGCGGCTACATAAGCGGTTTAATTGATTATATCGGAGCGACCCACACGAGAAAGCAATGCGTTGATGCTGGCGGAAGTGTAACATCAATTACCGGCGACGGAACGAACACGGAAGTATGCAAATTTACTGCAAGTTCCTGCCCAAGCGGGTGGGTTCGGGCAGGTATTTGGCAAACATACTCCTCGACGGTAGTGGGCTCTGGCGGCGATTATTGTGGGTTGTGGAGAACATCTGGACCACTCGTGTTTAGTAATGTGGCAGCTTATCGATATTGGGGTTATGGATGTGGTTGGAATACGGGTTGTATCGCCGACACGCCCTGCAAAAATGATGCGTGGAATTCTGGGCCAATCTGTCAGTGGGAGTGGTATATGCACTATTGTGTCGGCTCGGAGGAGAATCAGGAGAACGGACGGATAGCAATCGGCTGCAAATAATATTAAAAAACCGACAGAGACCCGACCCCTATAACTTTGGCATAAATTAGCCGCAACCGCTTCTCTTTTATGTCAGGTTGTTTCTGGCGCCCCATAGAGCGTGTTGACAATAATCTCATTTTGCAATAATATCAAATTACTATGATTTATAGATTTACCACAATAATTATCCAAGAAGACAAATGGTATGTTGCTCGTTGTGTGGAATTGGGAGTAGTGAGTCAAGGAAGGACTATTGAAGAAGCTCAACAAAATCTCAAAGAAGCAGTTGAACTTTATTTAGAGAATCAGCCAAAAGCTAAACAATATCTTTCGCAAAAAGCTCCCTTGGTAACCACCCTTGAATTAAAGCGTTAGCATGGAAAATAGGGTCAACTCTATTTTTCTACAAAGCGCGACCAACAGAGAACTCTGGCAGAGCCCCGATTTCTATTAACTCGGAAATTATAAATTTAAAATATGCTTGAAGAAAAGAAAAAAATAGAGCTGTTGGAAAAATATTTTTCAGAGCGATCAGATGTGCTGATGGCGTTTGTTTTTGGCTCTTACGCAAAGGGGCAGATAATGTCCGAATCAGATTTAGATATAGCAGTTTATTTTAAACCTCGGGGGAAATCTATTGAATGGGGAGAAAGTACAATTTATCCCAATGAAATGGAAATTTGGTCGGATATTGAAAAAATTACCGGCATTGAGACGGATTTAGTTGTTCTTAATCGCGCAAATCCCAATATTGTTTTTAATGTTTTGAAAACCGGACTGCCCTTGTCAATTAAAGATCCAACGATTTTTTTGGAATTCTATTTGACAATAAGTCGTGAAGCAGAAGATTTCAGGGCATTTGTTAAAGATTACTGGTTAATTTATCAGCGCTCCAGATCGCTTTCGGAAGAAGATAAAGTAAGATTAATTAAACGCCTTCAATTTTTGGATATGGAGATTCAAGAATTTCCGAATTATCAAAATCTCAACCTTAAAACTTATCAGGAAGATAAAATTCAAAGAAGGAATATCGAACGCTGGATTGAAACTTTGACAATCGCGGCGATTGATGCGGCTAAAATCGTTTTATCGTCTCAAAAAAGAAAAATGCCCGATAGTTACGGCGAGGCGTTGCAAAGTTTTGCATTAATGGCGGATTTCACCGAGAAAGAAGCGGAAGAATTCGGCGAATTCGCCAAATTGCGCAATATCTTGGCGCATGAATATTTGGATGTTCGTTGGAAGCGCATAGACGATTTTATTAAAAGAAGCGAACCATATTTTAGAAAACTGATAGAAGCGGTAAAAAGCAGTTTTTTGGCGGAAAAAGAAAAGCAATAAACGGAAAATGAGGAATGCGAGCCGTTTTCCATTACAGCATACAGCGGCGAAAAGCGGATACAAATTATAAATGTCAGTTATTTAAAACAAGCCGGTAATAAGCCGGATAATTAATAATAATTAATCAATTAATCATTAAATTCACCTTGTTAAATAATCGCAAAGCGAATTTAGCGGGGTAAAAATATGAAAAAAACAAATCTAAAAATCATTGGTGTTTCCGTCGCTGTTTTTGTCTCCGCCGTTCTTATTTTTAACGGCTTGAATTTCAGAGGCGGGATAAATAAAACCGATGTCAAGGCCGCGGCAACTGATAATATCTTGGGCTATGCCTGGAGCGAAAACATCGGCTGGATAAGTTTTAATTGCACTAATACTTCCTGCGCCACTTCAAATTACGGCGTCAATTTGAATTTTGGAACCGGCAATTTGTCCGGCTATGCCTGGAGCGAAAATATCGGCTGGGTAAGTTTTAACGCGGTTGATGTTACGGGCTGTCCCGCAAATACGCCTAGGGGCGATTGTCTGCCTTATTATGATTCTGTAACGGCGGACTTGTTTGGCTGGGCCCGGGCTTTGGCTTATGGCGGCGGCTGGGACGGATGGATTTCTTTGAATTGTTTAAACAGCGGCGTCTGCGCAGCAAGCAATTACAAAGTTTCTTTGAGCGGACTTAATTTTACCGGCTATGCCTCGGGCGGCGATGTTGTTGGCTGGCTCAAATTTAATCCGGCATTCGGTGGCGTTTATCTCGCAAACAC
>JAHIHE010000069.1 GCA_018899995.1 Patescibacteria group bacterium
ATTTGACATTGATTTGGCATTTGAGCTTTGGAATTTGGATTTAACAATCGGCGACCCTGCACGAAAGTTATTGGTTTAATTTAATAAGTTTAATCAGTAAAATTATGGAATCCATCAAACTCGATATCTCTTATCAAACAATTTTCAAAATATTTTTTGTCATATTGGCGATAGTGTTTTTGTTTTATATCAAGCAAGTTGTTTTGGCGCTTTTTGCCGCGTTTGTGCTGTCGACTGTTACCAATCCTCTGGCGGATTGGGCGGAGAAAAAAAATATTTCCCGCGCCGCCTCCGCGCCGCTTATATTTATCGGAGTTTTAGTATTTTTTGGATTTATTTTTTATTGGATTATTCCTTCCTTGGTCGGCGAGCTTGGAAATTTGATTAAGCATTTTCCGCAATATATCGCTGAAAACACCGCAAAATATCCTTTTCTAGAGCAGTTTAATATTGGAAAAAGCATTGATCAAGCGGTTTTGTCGGTTTTAAATTATATAAACGAGCAGGCTTTGAATATTTTTTTCTCCACTGTTTCCGTTTTGAGCAATTTGTTTTATGTTTTTTTGGCGTTCGCGATAGCATTCTATTTAACTATTGAAAAAAATTTGGTAAAGCTGAATTTGCGCCAAGTGACAGATCACGGACAGCACAAGAATCTCGCGTTGATTTTGGATGAAATTGAAATTAAAATGGGGCGGTGGTTCGTGGGCCAGCTGCTTTTGAGTTTGGTAAGCGGAACAGCTATTTTTATCGGACTTACGATTCTTGGCGTTTCTTTCGCGCTTCCTTTGGCAGTATTGGCGGCGATTTTGCGATTTATTCCCTTTTTAGGCGGAATGATCTCGGACACGGCCGGCATTATAATCGCTTTTTTAAGCTCTCCGGCTTTGGGCATTATAACCTTTTTTATGTATTATCTTATTCAGCAGATAGAGTCGTATATTTTGATTCCGTATGTAATGAAAAAATCAGTCGGTCTTAATCCGATTGTGGTGATTATTGCGGTTGTGAGCGGCGGGCAGCTGGGCGGGATTGCGGGCGCCTTGCTCGCGCTTCCGATTACGATAATTATTGTGATTTTGGCAAAAGAATTTGTTTTGAAAGAAAATAATAAAAAAATTGCCGCATAAAATTATGCCAATAGCTAAAAAAACAAAAACATTTTATATCACAACCCCGATTTATTATGTAAATGCCGCGCCGCATATTGGGCACGCTTATACGACTGTAGCCGCCGATATTTTGGCGCGCTGGAAAAAATTGGAAAGGGAAGAGTATTTTTTTCTTACAGGCACCGACGAGCACGGATTAAAAATTCAAAAAAAAGCCGAAGAAGCAGGGAAAAACCCCCAGCAATTTGTGGATGAAATTTCTGATGGATTCAAAATTCTTTGGAAAAAATTGAATATAGATTACAGCAATTTTATTAGAACATCGGATTTGTTTCATAAAAAAGCGGTTCAAAGCGCTTTGCGGGTTTTGTGGGATAGAAAAGCGATATATAAAGGCAGTTACGAAGGCCTTTATTGCGTGGGGTGCGAACAGTTTAAAATGGAAACTGATTTAGTCAATGGTAAATGCCCTGATCATAATACCGCGCCGGAGCATTTAAAAGAAGAATGTTATTTGTTAAAGATGGCGGAGATGCAAGGCGCGCTTGTTAAGAAAATTGAAACAGACGAATTTTGCATCGCGCCTAATAAATATAAAATAGAGATTTTATCTTTTTTAAAAAAACAAAAATTAAAAGATATTTCAATTTCTCGCAAGAATGTTTCTTGGGGAATTCCGTTGCCTTTTGATACTGTTCATACGACTTATGTTTGGGTTGACGCTTTTCTGAATTATCTTACCGGTATTGGCTGGGAAGGGAATCCTGATAAGATTTCGAGCCAATGGCCGCCGGAAGTTCAGCTTATTGGAAAAGATATTTTGCGAGTTCACGCGACAATTTGGCCGGTGATACTCATGCATCTTGGCATAGATCTTCCTAAAAAACTTTTTACGCACGGCCATATTCTAGCCGGCGGGAAGAAAATGAGCAAGACTTTGGGCAATACTATCGCTGTTGATGAAATGATTAAAAAATTTGGAGCGGATGCGACGCGGTATCTTTTAATGAGCGCCGGAACTTTTGGCGAAGATGTGGATTTGACGATGGAACGGGCCGCTGGAAAATACGAAGCGAATCTGGCGAACGGATTGGGAAATTTAGTAGCGAGAAGCTTGGCAATGGCGGAGAAAATGCAAGTGGAAA
>JAHIHE010000070.1 GCA_018899995.1 Patescibacteria group bacterium
ATACAAACCGCCGCGGAATTCAATGCCGCCGGATACAAATGGGCTGATGTTGTGGAAACAACTCCGGCAATAGTGGCTGGTTATCCTGACGCCGCAATTGCCGTTGTGACGGTAAAAGTTGTTAATACCTCTACGCTCCGCGTAAGAGCTTCAAACACCACCGCAAGCGCTATTTCGGGCAAAGTCAGTCTGAACGAAACATTTACTGTTCTTGAAGAAAAAAGCGGCTGGTACAAGATTAAAACCAAAACCGGCATAACTGGCTGGATTTCCGGCGCCTACGCGGTAAAGCAATAACGCAGAACGGACGCGGAAATATACGCAGAAATACGCAGAATTTTCCGAGACCCGCTCTCCTTTTAGAGAGCGGGTCTCCTGTATTTTGCGCTCCATGATATTTTGTATTTTACCTCACTTTGGTTATCCCAATTACCCAAGTGAAACTAAGTATAGGGGGTTTTTGATTTCACAAATTTTTGGTATAATAAACATTGTTAATAAACCTCAAATCCCAATATCCAATGACCAACAAAACTCCAATGATCAATAACCAAACAAATTCCAACAGCCAAACAAACCCCAAGAAAAAGAGCGGCGCTGGATATGAATATCTTCTGGCTTACAAAATAACCGTGCCGATTTACGATTTAACGGCAGAATTTTGTAATCGGCATATAAGCAAATTTTCGAGAACTTACGATCAAATGATTCAAGCGGCGCGAAGCGGCATGCAAAATATTTCCGAAGGCAATCAACAGGAAGGATTAAAGGGTTATATCAAGCTTAGTGGAATCGCGCGCGGGAGTTTGGAGGAACTGCTGAAGGACTATCATGCTTTCGCGAGGCAAAACAAAATTAAGATTTGGCCAAAGGAAAAGGCCATAAGAGAAATAAAGGAGATAGGGGAAATATGGGAGATAATCAAACGCAACCCCATTCTTCCCAATTCTCCCAATTTCCCTAATCTCCCCGATGATATTGAGCGAGCCGTCAACTTGATGATCACACTAATTAATCAGGCAAATTATCTCATAGACAAGCTTGTTGTTTCATTAAAGGAAAAGCATATGAAAGAGGGCGGGCTTACAGAAGAATTATATAGAAAAAGAAAAGAATACAGAGGGTATTAAAATTTGACAAATTTTAATGGTTTGATAAAATGGAAACAATTTAGCAATTTAGCAATTTAGCAATTAAGCAATTTAGCAATTTAGCATTGCTAAATTGTTTTCTGTTAAATTGATTCTATGTCAAAGACATTTAAGCTTCGGCTTCTATTTTTATTTATTGTTTTTTTGGCTTTTGGCGCGGCTTACGCCGCCAATCCGAAAAGTTTTTCAATCAAAATTTACAAATGGCAGATTAACATTGCCGCGAAATTTCCGTATCATCTGGGACTGGATTTGCGGGGCGGCGCGCATTTGATTTACGAGGCGGATATGAAAGATATTACGGCCGGCAAAATAGGCGAAGTGATGGATGGAACACGCGATGTTATTGAGCGCAGGGTCAATCTTTTCGGCGTGACCGAGCCGCTGGTGCAAATAGAAGGCAAAAACCGGCTGGTGGTGGAACTCGCCGGAATAAAAGATGTGGACCAGGCGATTAAAATGATAGGAGAAACGCCTTTTCTGGAATTCCGCGAAGAATCAACCAAAGAGCAGGCAGCCGCTTTTTACAAACAGCAAACCGGCCAGGATTTGCCGGCAGAAGCCGAAGGCCCGTTTTTCCTGCCTACGAATTTAACCGGCAAGGATTTGTCAAGAAGCGAGCTGGGTTTTAATTCAACCACGGGCGCGCCGGAAGTTAATTTGGAATTTAACGACAAAGGCAAACAGCTGTTTGCCGATTTAACCGCTAAAAACATCGGCAAGCGCGTAGCGATTTATCTTGACGGCGGAGTAATCACCGCGCCCACGGTGCAAGAGGCGATTAAAGAAGGCAAGGCCGTGATTTCCGGACAATTTACCGTTGACGAGGCAAGAACTCTGGTCAAGCGCCTGAACGCCGGCGCTCTGCCGGTGCCGATAAAGCTGATAAGCCAGCAGACAATCGGCGCCACGCTCGGACAGGAGTCCCTGGAAAAAAGTTTGAAAGCCGGAATGTACGGATTTTTATTAATAGCGCTTTTTATGATTCTTTACTATCGCCTGCCCGGACTTTTGGCGAGCATAGCCCTGATAATTTATCTCTTGATTGTTTTGGCGATTTTCAACCTCATACCGATTACGCTTACGCTTGCCGGAATCGCCGGACTGATTTTGTCTATCGGCATGGCTGTTGACGCCAATGTGCTGATTTTTGAGCGCATGCGGGAAGAATTGTTCGCCGGCAGGTCTTTGAACATGGCGATTGAAGACGGATTTAACCGCGCATGGCCTTCAATCCGCGATTCAAACCTCACGACTCTTATCACGGCGCTTGCCTTGTTTTGGTTCGGCTCCGGAACGATAAAAGGGTTTGCCATCGCTTTGAGTGTCGGAATTCTGGTGAGTATGTTTTCCGCGATAATCGTCACCAAGACATTTTTGCTTTTGGCTTTGACCCCGCGGCTGGAAAAATACAAAAATTTATTTTAGTAAATCAACTTAGCAATTAAACAATTAAACAATTTAACAACTTAACAATTTAACAATACAGCAACTAAACAATTTAACACTGCTTAATTGCTTAATTGCTTAGTTGCTTAATTGCTTAGTTGCTATATTGTTAAATTGAATTCCATGTTAAACATCATCGGCAGGCGAAAAATTTTCTTCATTTTTTCTTCAGTCCTCATAATTTTGTCCATAACGGCGGTTGCCAAATGGGGGCTTAATTTTTCAATTGATTTTACAGGCGGCGCGATAAGCGAAATTTCGTTCGGCGCGCGTCCGGACAACAAAGCGCTCAGCGAAGCGCTTGACGGCCTGGATTTGGGCAATATTACCATAACTCCGAGCGGCGCAAACGAAGTTTTAATAAGGACAAAAACCCTTGACGAAGAAACGCACCAGAAAATGATTAATTCCGTCGCGAAAAAATTCCCGGACGCCAAAGAGTCGCGCTTTGATTCAATCGGTCCGGCAATAGGAAAGGAATTGAAGCAAAAATCAATCTGGGCTATTTTTATGGTTTTGCTCGGAATTTCTTTTTATGTTTCCTGGGCTTTCAGGAAAGTTTCAAAGCCGATTTCATCCTGGAAATACGGAATGGTCTCAGTCGCCACTTTGTTTCACAATATTATAATTCCTATCGGCGTTTTCTCCGTACTCGGGCATTATAAAGGGGTGCAGATTGACCTTCCTTTTATCGCGGCTACCTTGACCATTTTGGGCTACTCAATCAACGACACTATTGTCGTTTTTGACCGCACGCGCGAAAATTTGCTAAGGCGCGATATTGGGGAATTTGAAGAAACGGTAAATAGAAGCGTGAACCAGACGCTCGTCCGCTCAGTCATTACCAGTATGACGGTGATTATTGTTTTGTTAGCGCTTTATTTTTTCGGCGGCGAAACATTGAGATATTTCGCGCTGGCTTTGCTTATTGGAATAATCACGGGAACATACGCGTCAATTTTTATCGCCAGCCCTCTTTTGGTTGAATGGCAGAAAAGAAGCGAAAAATAATCTTCTGGAATTTTTTAAAACAAGGGGCGCAAAGCCCCTGTTTTTGCATATGATTTTCCCAAAATATTTCTACATTTTTAAATCCACAAATTCATTTTGCAGACTTTGCGGATTTAGAAAAAATATCAATAAAACCTGCTGGAGCAGAAATTATTGATATTTCAAAAAGTTGAATATTCTTGCGGTCGCAAGAATATTCAAGAATTACAAAATATAAACTATAAGTTGCGCAAACCAAAACACAAGTTAAGATTTTAAGATTTTAAAATAAATAAAAAAATAGAGCGATAGGTAAAACGGTAGAACAGTAAATAAAACGGTAAGAAATTATGCGTTCATAACTTTAAAACTTAAGTTTCCAAACCTATTGTGTTAATTCTGCCATGGTCCCGAGTACTCGGGATTAA
>JAHIHE010000071.1 GCA_018899995.1 Patescibacteria group bacterium
CACAACCTTACTGACTTTTTTAAGGTTATTTTTATTCGCGTTTTCTATAATCTCATTGATTATTTCTTTAGCTGCGAGTAAATCATGCATAAAATTCAATTAAACAATTAAGCAACTAAACAATTTAACAAAATAATGCGATAATTTTCAAACAAATAGCAATCAACAGCTTTGTTTAATTGTTATATTGTTAAATTGCTAAATTGATTTAATGCGTCGCGCAGGTGATGCAGGGGTCATACGCCCTTACCAGCATCATAATCTGTTTTTTTTGTTCTTCTTGGTCAGTTGCCGGATTATTTTTCAGCCAAACTTTCAGGTCTTCTTCCAAATTATTCAAGAATTGCACCGTGGGAGTGATTATGTTTACTGAAGTTATTAATCCGTTTTTATCAATTCCGTAGGCATGGAAAAGCGTGCCGCGCGGGGCTTCAAGCGCCGCAACGCCATAGCCGGCCTTTGTTTTATAATCGGCGTTAAGCGAAGAACTATTTGGTTCTGACAAATATCTTTCCAGCAGATTTTTTACCTCTTCCACCAAATGAATAATTTCAACTCCTTGTGAGATATTATTATAAAAAGAATTTGCGCGGGGGATTGGCGTTTCGGTTTTTTCCAGTTCGTTTTTCGCCTCCATGTTCAATTTTTCAAAATTAAGGTTAAGCCGGGCCAAAGCGCCAACCATATAACTTTTGCGGTGTAATTTAGCGCGTTTGGACGGAGTGGTGATTGTTTCCGACTCGCGGATAATTTTGACGAATTTTTCCGGTGCGATAGGGCTGCTGACGCTTGAATGCATTAATCCGCCATAGCTTAAATAGCCCGTTTTATCGTACATCGCGATATAATTAGTCGGCCGTGAAAATTTTGGTATCGGCATTAAAGCGACGATTTCCAGCAATTTTTTCGCGGCGGCCATATTTTCCGAAACCAGCGAAAAAAGATTTTCCAGCCTTTTCCTATCCGGTAGCTTGGTAAAGCCGCCAACTTCCGGAGTCATCGGATGGATGCTTCTTCCGCCTATTACTTCAATGATTTTATTTCCAAAATCCCTAAGCCGCAAAACCGCTTTTGCATCGGCCGGGTATTTTTGGGCAAAATCAATACCGCCCGCGGTTTTAAAATAATCAGCGATTACCAGAAAATAAAGATGCAGAGTATGGCTTTGGATAATTTGCCCAGCGAGCATTAATTGACGCAAGAGTACGGTTAAAGGATGCGGTTTAATTTCAAAAGCGTTTTCTATTGCCTTGATGCTTGTAAGGTTATGGATTACAGGGCAAACACCGCAAATTCTGGCCGTAATTACCGGCGCGTCAAAATAATGGCGGCCAATAAGAAGCGATTCAAAAAGCCGCGCGCCTTCCCGTGTTTCAATTTTTGCCTCTTTTATTTTGCCATTGACGATTTTTCCGATAAAACCGGCATGGCCCTCAATTCTCGCTATATGGTCTATTACGATACGCATGAATGTTAATTTTCAATTTCTAATTTTTAATTTTCATTAAATTTCCAATTATCTAATTTCTAAACCGTTTGATTACGTTTGTTTGAAAATTGAGTTATTAAAAATTTAATAGAAATTAGAAATTAATAATTATAAATTATTTTTTTCTAAGTCATCCTTCACTCCATGTATTTCCGCGATTTTCATTAATTCTCTTACCGCCATTTTTTTCCCTAAAATTTTTTTTAAGCTTGTTAAATTTCTGTCGCGAATCGGCCCTCGGCAGGCCTCGCAGATGAAATTATTAGAAGGGCAAATCGCTCCACATCCGGCCAAAGTGACCGGCCCGAAACAGGGTTTGCCTTCCTGCAGAAGGCAGCTGTTTTCTTTGAGCTGGCATTCATAGCAGACGGGAATATCGGGAATTTTATAAATTTTTCCCGCGCCCAACTCGCGGACGAATTTCAGAAACTCTTTTTTTTCAATGGGGCATCCGGGAATTTTTGCGTCAACTTTCACATAAACGGAAATCGGCTTGATTTTGGGATTGTCAATTCCTTCAATATTTTTATAAACATATTCCAGCATTTTTCCGCGGCCGGCTCGCGAGTAATTTTTAATTTCCGCGACTCCGCCCAAATCGGCGCAAGTACCGAGAGCCACTAAAATTTTTGCCTCTCGCCGCGCTTTGATGAGGGTAACGACATTTTCTTTTGTAATCGGCGTGCCCTCAACAAAAATTATGTCGTAAGGCCCGAGGCCTTTTTTACTTGAAGCCAATTCAAATTTTTCCAGATTTAAAATTTCAGCCACCTCCAGCAGTTTTTCTCCCAAATCCAAAATCGCGAATTGGCATCCTTCGCAACAGGTCAAACTGATAATCGCGGTTTTGAGTTTTGGCATAATATGGTAAAATTGCGCTAACAATTACATTATACAATTTTAAATAACATATGACAATAAATCTGCCAACAAGTAGACGAACAACTGTTTTGACTCTCGGCGCCGAGTCAGCCGGAGTTTTTGCTGTTTATCACAACGGCAGTATTTTTATGTCCAAGAATTTCGGCGATATCCTTGTCAATACTAAATTTTTAAGATACAAGCGCGCGGTTTTGGCGCATTTGGCAAAAGAAAAAATTAAACCCAATGTGATAATAACCGATTTACATCCCCTGTATAATTCTTCTATTTTCGGAGAAGAATTGGCTAAAAAATATTCCACCTTCGGTGGATCCGCCGTAGGCGGAAAAATTACCAAATTAATAAAAGTCCAGCATCATATCGCGCACATTTTTTCTTCCGTTGGCGACAGACTTTTACTATCAACTATCAACTATCAACTACCAACTAGTTTTATCGGTATTGCGGCTGACGGCACCGGCTATGGTTTAGACGGAAATATTTGGGGAGGGGAGGTTTTCAAATCTCAAATGTCAAATGTCAAATGTCAAAAAATAAGAATTGAACGAATTGGAAGTTTGGAAGAGCAAACAATGATTGGCGGGGATTTAGCAGTGAGAGAGCCAGCGAGAATGCTAATCGCGATACTCGCTAAACTCAAAAACCAAAAACCAAAAACCAAAACTACAGACAAAAAATCAAAAACTATAAAAACAAAAAATGATATTTATCGTTATGTCAGAAAATTTTATACGCGAAATGAATTTGAGGCGCTATATAATCAATTAGAACAAAATTTTAATTGCCAAAAAACAACAAGCACCGGCCGGATTTTGGATGCGGTTTCAGTTTTGCTGGGATTTGCGGGAAACGAAAGGAAATATAAGCACGAGGCGACAAAATTACTGGAGAAAAATTCCAGTAAGCCGTATCCTTTGGAGCCGAAAATTACCTCGTCTGTCATTGCGAGCGAATCGCCAGCAGGCGATGAGCGCGGCAATCCCGCGGACGTTGCAATAAACACGGGATTGCTTCGTCGCTTCGCTCCTCGCAATGACAAGCGATGGATTTTACAAACCACTCCATTATTTGAATACTTAATAAAAAATATTCATAAAGATAAAAAAAGATTAGCCGCAACCGCTCAATTATATATTGCTAAAGGATTTTACAAAATAGCCCAAAAACTACTTACTACTTACTACTCACTACCAACTGTATTCGCCGCCGGCGGAATGGCAAATAACAAAATTATTTCTTCTTATTTGGAAAACCGCGGCGTTTATGTGTCAAAAAAAATCCCCAGAGGAGACGAGGGGATTGCGGTAGGGCAAATAATGTATTATCTTTTGAGCAATTTACATTAGAAATTACAGACATTGAGTGTATTTGTATGGATAGCGGCTTAAAATTATCAATTTACAATTTTCAATTTTTCCTTCGATTTCACTCAGGATCCCGAGGAACTCGAGGGACAATCAAATCCCAATTTCTATTTTAATTTTTAAACTTTTGAAAATTAGGATATTGCCCGCCTACAGCGGGTCCGCCGAAGGCGGAAAAATTTATTGAAAATTGGTCATTGAAAATTGATAATTTGTTGTCAACATATTCTCGGCACTAATTTTCCCCTCGGCATTTCAATCGGCCTTAAACCGCCGGATTCGGTATTCAAGAATACACCTTTGCCTTTTTGCACTTCACCAATAATTTTAGCGGTTTTGTTGTATTTTCGGAGAGTTCTAATAACCTTAGAGGCAAATTTGGTCGGTGCGGTCACAATAAACCTGCCTTCGGAGGGTAGAGCCATAATATCAATTCCCAAAAGATTACCGATGGATTTTACTTCTTTTTTATATGGTAGATTTTTTTCATCAAGAACGATTTTGACTTTGGATTTTTCCGCGATTTCATTGAGATTTTCCGCCAAGCCGCCGCGCGTCGGGTCTTTCGCGGAAGTTAGATATTTTCCTACTGCCTGTATTTCTTTTAAAATCGGCTGGCTGTCGCTTTTAAGCAGGGTTTTGTAATTAAAGCGGTGCGCGAGAATTATTGCGCCGTGTTCGCCGAGATCGCCTGAAGAGATAACTTTGTCGCCGGGTCTTGCGCCGTTGTTGGAAATAATTTTTTCCGCGATTCCGATGCCGCAAGTAGTAATGGCGATTTTATCTATTTTTCCCCTATTGCTCACCTTAGTGTCACCGGTAACGATCGGCGTATTGGTTTGACGCGAAATTTCGTTTATTGAGCGGACAATTTTTTCCAAATCTGAAGTAGGGAATCCTTCTTCAATGATAAAACTCAAAGCGATTCCAAGGGGTTTTGCGCCCATCACGGATAAATCATTGATCGTGCCGCACATTGAGATTTTTCCGATATCGCCGCCCGGGAAAAATATCGGGTCAATGATAAAAGCGTCAGTAGTCATGACAAGTTGCTGTTTGTCATTGCGAATCCCGCCAAAGCGGGGCGTGGCAATCTCGTGTTTATTTTGTATTAGCGCGGGATTGCTTCGTCGCCTGCTGGCTCTTCGCAATGACAGCAGAGGAGTCAAATCAAATACCGCCCCGTCATCGCCGGTATTAGTCCATTTGCCGGTGAAATTAAGAATTTTCCGCAAATCCTTGAAAAATTCCCAAGAAGCGGCTCCGCCCGCGCCGATATCAAGGGAAATGGAGTTACTTTTAAAAATTTTTTGCATACATAGTGAGTTTAAAATATAATATTAAAGATGAAGCAATAAGATTTATTGCTAATGCCAAATGTCAAATTTTAAATGTCAAATCAATGCCAAATGACCGAATGTCAAATTTATAGCTTTTGTAATTTGGATTTTGGATTTGAATTGGCATTTGGATTTTGTCATTTGTAATTTTTTGGATTTGGGACTTGACATAAGTTTAATTTTGCGCTAAGATTAAAAGTTAGATTAATTGTCATTCCAAGTGCAACGAGGAATCTCTCAACTTGTTTGAGAATTAGTCTGGCATTCGCCAGAGATCCTTCGCTTCACTCAGGATGACAGACGAGATTGTTCTTTAAAAAATTTCAC
>JAHIHE010000072.1 GCA_018899995.1 Patescibacteria group bacterium
CCATGTTTTATTGCCGTAAAATTTCTTATACGCTCCCGCGGCAATCTCGGACAACTGGCTCGTGCGCAGAATCTTTTCGGACTTTCTCCGCAAAACAATTCTCTGCGCAATCACCCTGGCCAGCCGCTCTTCGCCATATTCTTTAAAAATCTTTTCCAATTCCTTTTCCGGATAAGAATTTACGATGTCCGCCGCCGTAATTTGTCCGGGAGCAATTGGCCAGCAAAGAGTCATAATCAGCGGCTCATCGCGTTCAAAAGAAAATCCCCTGCCGCTTTTTTCTATTTGGCTGGAACTGAAACCGAGATCAAGCAGTACCCCTTTTACCTTTCCGATTTTTTCTCCGTGCTCTGCGAAAATATTTTTTAAATTTGCAAAATTATCCTGAACGAGCAAAACTCTTTCCCTGAATTCTTTTAAATTTTCTCCGGCGATTTTTATCGCTTCCCCGTCCTGGTCTATACCCAGCAACTTTCCAGCCGGAGATGTTCTTTTTAAAATTTCTTTGCTATGGCCGCCCTCACCCAAAGTTCCGTCAATAAAATTTTCATCCGGCTTGGGATCCAAGTACTTAATCACTTCTTCCAGAAGAACGGGGGTGTGGCTCATATAAAAAGTAGATGTCAATAAGCTTCTTCGCCCAAATTTTCAATTTCTAATTTTTAATTTCTAAATAATTACTAATTCTTTAATTTTTAAACTTTTGTTTGAAAATTGGGCTATTGCCCGCCTACGGCGGGTCCGCCGAAGGCGGAATAATTTAATGAAAATTAGAAATTAATAATTGAAAATTAGTTCTCTACACACCAAGCTCTCCTAATTGCTCGGCAATATCCGAGCTTTGTTTTTCCGTTCTGCTCTTATAGCTGTTCCATGTCGCTTCGTCCCAGATTTCCAAGCGGTTGTAAAGCCCGGCGATTACCGCCTTGTCTTTCAGAGAAGCGTATTCTTTCAGATAATCGGGTATCAAGATTCTTCCCTGCGAATCAATCTCCGCGTCCATCGCTCCGGCAAGCATCAGGCGGCTGAAAGCGCGCGTGTTTGATTTGCTTATCGGCAGCTTGCTTAATTTTTCCGCCAGAATTTTCCATTCTTTCGCCGGATAAAGAAAAAGACAATTGTCAATTCCTCGGGTTATCACTACACCGCCGCCCAATTGCTTTCTGAATTTGGAAGGAATCGCAAGCCGTTTTTTTGGATCTATTAAATGCGAGTATTGTCCGATGAACATATTCGCTTCGCTCAAATTAAAAATTAAAAGTGAAAAGTCAAAAGTTTATTTTGCCCGCCTCCGGCGGGTCCGCCTAAGGCGGAAAAATTGAAAATTATTTCTTAGGGTTTTGGGGTTATCCACAATTTGTCTAAGTTTTCCCCATCTTTATCCACTTTCAACCACTATGCGTAAATCATACTCCACTTTAAAAATGTGTCAACCCCACTCTATAATTTTTCAACAAAAATAAAAAAACCTTTATTTAAAGGGTTTTTACGAATATCCGGCTAAAAATTATACACACCTTATCCACTTTTCGGCAATTCTAAATAAATCGCATCCTTCAGTGATGAAAATTAGAGCATAAAAAATTTGATAACAAATTCAACAATTGACCGCTTTCGTTTCAAGTGCTACAGTATATTAATAATGATTGAATTATAATTTATGAACAAATTTTTAAAACTTACGCCCTTTAAACTTATCTTGTGGATTTGATTCTGAATTTCTTTTGTTGGGTTCAAAGATACTTGGTCAAACCCAAACCGAACCCCTTCCTGAATCCTAACCTGATGTCCCTTTTCAAACTGGATATGCCCATAAAGTAAACCAGCTACAAAAAAAAACAATTACCATGTAGACCAATATGGTTTCCCTGCTTATTTTATTCTTCATTTTCTTTTCCTCCTTATTTTTTTCTTTCACAGCTTTGTTTTAATCGCATCTTGATTCTGTAAAAACCAAGCTGCCATTTTTTCCAAAGCTGTGAAATTTTTTAAAGAACAATCTCGTCTGTCATCCTGAGTGAAGCGAAGGATCTCTGGCGAATGCCAGACTAATTCTCAAACAAGTTGAGAGATTCCTCGTTGCACTTGGAATGACAATTAATCTAACTTTTAATCTTAG
>JAHIHE010000073.1 GCA_018899995.1 Patescibacteria group bacterium
GATGCTACAGAGCATCATAGCAGTTAATAATGATTAGAAAAAGTTAAAAAATTTTCTACGGGATTTTCTGCGGGTTGACTAATAAATAAATTATTGCTATGATTTAAAAATAGAAAGCTATGTATTTCGTAATCCAAGGTATTTTTTAAGTTTTGACATTTTCCGCCTATGGCGGATCCCATGCCAGAGGCAGGCACAGCGCCGTAGGCGGAGACTTTTGACATCCGGTATTTGGTATTTGTCATTTGGTATTAGATTTGACATTTAACATTTGACATTTCTACTATGTTTGTTAAAAAAATTGGAATTGACCTAGGTACGGCGAACACTTTGGTGTTCGTGCCCGGAAAAGGCATAGTGATAAACGAACCGACGGTAGTCGCGGTTTCAGTAGAAGAGAATAAGGTTTTGGCGGTCGGCATGGAAGCAAAAGAAATGCTCGGAAAAACACCCGAGACAATCGTGGCTTCGCGTCCGATGAAAGACGGCGTAATCGCCGATTATCGCATTATTGAAGCTATGCTGCGTTATTTTATCAACAAGACTTGCGGATGGATACAATTTTTCCGTCCAGAAGTTATGGTTGGGGTGCCGGCTGGAATCACTTCCACTGAGAGGCGCGCGGTAATTGACGCCACTATGAACGCCGGCGCAAAAGCGGCATATATCGTTAAACAGCCGATTTTGGCGGCAATTGGAGCGGGAATACCGATAAATACGCCATCAGGCAATATGATTATTGATATCGGCGGAGGAACGAGCCAAGTCGCGGTGATTTCTTTGGGAGGCGTCGTAGCCGCGCATTCGGTAAGAGTCGGGGGAGACAAAATGGATCAGGCGATTGCCAATTACATAAAAAATAAGCATAATTTGGCGATCGGAGAGCAGACCTCGGAAGAAATTAAGATTACCATAAGCAGCGCTATTCCAGTGGAAAACGAAAAGCAGTTTGAGGTAAGGGGCAGAGATCTGATAAGCGGGCTTCCCAAGACCGTAACTATTACCACCAACGAGGCAACTGAAGCGATTTCCGAAGAAATAAACGAAATTTTTAAAGCAATTAAAACAGTCCTTTCCATAACTCCTCCCGAATTGGCGGCTGACATCATTGATAAGGGAATGATTTTGTCCGGCGGGGGAGCGTTGCTTAAAAATTTAGACGTTTTAATCACAAAAGTTACCGGCGTGCCTTGTTATATCGCCGACGAGCCCCTGCTTTGCGTTGCGAAAGGGACCGGTATTGTTCTGGAAAACCTGGATGCCTACAAGCGAAGTTTGAAATCATAAGATTCTATTTCACTAATCATTCGCTAAATTTATCTCTAATTATCGCGAATTTTAGTTGGGCGTCTCAATGTTAGTAAAAGCATTTCGAGAATATTCGTGATAAAATTCGAGGTTGATTGGCGATTTTAACATGATTATTGGCATAAACGCTTCTTCCGCGCTAAGGGAAAAACCTACCGGCGTTGAAGAATATACTTTTCAGCTTATTAAACACTTGGCGATGATTCCCGAATCCGCGGAACATCGTTTTGTTTTATACCTGAATTCAAGATTGAAGTCGGAAAGATTGTCGGAAATTGGCGATTTGCCGGAAAACTTTCGACTCAAGTATTTGTCCTTTCCGCTTTTTTGGACACAATTGCGCTTGGCCGCCGAAATGCTTGAATCCAAAATTGATGTTTTGTTTATCCCTGTTCATATTTTGCCCCTTATTCATCCCGCAAAATCGGTGGTGGTCATTCATGGCCTGGAATACGAATTTTATCCCAAAATGTATCCGTTTTTGCATCGGCGGTATTTACGCTCGTCAACGCGATACGCTTTGAAAAACGCCGCCAAAATTATCGCGGTTTCGGAAAACACAAAAAACGACTTGGTGAATTTATACGGCGGAGAGCCGGACAAAATCCGCGTGGTTCATCACGGCATAAATGAAACGCAGAACTCCAGACGCAGAACTCCAGACGCAGAACTCCAGACGCAGAACGATAGATATGTATTGTATGTTGGGCGACTTGAGCTGAAAAAAAATATTCTGGGAATAATTGAGGCGTATAACGAATTAAGGCAAAAAAATCCGCAAATTTCGAATAAATTAGTTTTGACCGGCGGCAAGGGATTTGGCTGGGAAAAAATCACGAGCGTAATAAGCGCTTCAGCTTTCAAAAACGATATAGTTTTAAAAGGATATGTGGCGGAAAGCGAGAAAAATGATTTATTGCAAAACGCCGCCGTTTTTCTTTACACTTCCTTTTACGAAGGGTTTGGAATGCCGATTTTGGAAGCGCAGAACTCCGGCCTGCCGGTTATCACATCAAATGTTTCCAGTATGCCGGAAATAGCCGGCAGAGGAGCGATTTTGGTTGATCCGAGTAATCCCGAACAAATTGCCGCCGCAATCAGCAAAATTTTAAGCGATGAAAATTTGCGAAATAATTTGATTAAAAGCGGATTTGAAAATATTAAAAGATTTTCCTGGGAAAAGTGCGCGAGAGAAACCTTAAAAGTTTTGACAAGTTAATTCATGCAATTTAAAATACCCAAAAACACGAGATATTTAAAATGGACGAATCATGTTGCGAAAAAGATGATGTTTAACGGTTTGTCCGCGACAAAAATTAAAAGCGTTTTGTCGCGCCATAACCGCATGGAACCCGGCATCGCTCCTGACACAATCGCGGTTATGCAAAAGGCCGGTTCGGCAAAATATCCTTATGAAATTTGGGTGATGTATCAGGATAAAGAATCCGCACAAGGAGGAATTAAAACGCCAAAGAGAATAATCATTACTGCGTGGCGATATCCCGGCGTGTCAAAACCGCGCGAGGCGATTCCGTATCCGGAAGGGCTTTTAAGCGAGCTGGAAAGTGAAGACATTACGTCCTGTTCAGGTTCAGATACATGGGATACGCCTTTAGGTTTGTAAAACGATAACATTTTTAGTCGGCAGTCCTTGTATTTTTATCTGGGTATAAATTAGTGCCGTAAGACACAATGAAGCGCAAAAGCAAAGGTAAAGAAGTCTCCAGCAACAAAGATGCGCAGGGATTTTTTAGTTTTTGCGAAAAATTAAAGGAGGTAAATACAGAGTTTAGCCGGACAATGGATATGGTATTTTTGCAAAAAGACAGTTGGCTTAGCATGATAAAAATAACAAAAACAAGGGTATATTGACTTTTATTAAAAAGAATGCTACGATGTTTTTATTGCACATTTAGGAGGTATTTAAGATGAAAGGAGTAAAAATTGCGGCGCTTGCGGCACTAATAATGTTATTAACGACAATAACGTTATCGGCTGCGTCTATGCAAAGCGTGATAGCCGCTAATCACGCTAATCAAATAGCGGCTATCCAGAATCAGAGCAATCAGAGCGAGGCAAATCAGACCAGCGAACCCTTACGGCAAACCCCGCAAAATGCCGCGCAGCCCAAAGAACCGGGCATAGAAGCAGTGTTCGCAATCGCGGGCTTGTTCGCAGTTGCATACTTTGTACTGCGGCAGCGTAAATAGGTGTTGGAAAAATATCCAGCGCCATTTTTTTATCCGATATACAAACAAGGGGGGGGGATTGGTAAAATTTCGTAAGTCGTTAATAAAGTCGGACGCTGATGTATCACTTGGATTATCCCAATTATCCAAGTAAACAATTACAAGTTATTAATTTTGCTTAGAAGAGGTTTTATAACCGCTTAAGTTTCAAAACAGGGTGGATATATTCTTCCTCTTGACTTTATTTTTAGTTGATTTATAATAAATTCATAAGCTGAAAATGATTGACAAGCCCGATTGAGTCGGGCTAATTTTTGAACTCAATTAAACAACCAAGCAATTAAACAATTTAACAAGGCAATATTAATAATTTTAAACAGCGGTAAGCATTTTGTTTAATTGTTATATTGTTAATTTGCTAACTTGAATTCATGTTAGACCAAAAACAATTCGCTTTGGCGATAAACCAGATTGCTGAAGAAAAAGGAATTCCAAAAGAAGAAATCGTAAAAGTGATAGAAGCCGCTTTGGCCGCCGCTTACAAAAAGGACTACGGCAAGAAAGGGCAAATTATTCGCGTAAATTTTAACAGCGAAACAGGAGCCATAAAAGTTTTTCAGGTTAAACAGGTAGTGCCCGACGACATTGAAGAATTAAAAGAAGGAGAAGAAGCGGGAAAGGTAGAAGCGGAAAAAACAGAAATCATTTATGGCGAGAGCAATCGAACCATTAAGCCGCCCAAAACCGCGGAAGGAACAATCCTTACGGCGGACGGAGAAAAACCCAAGCTTAGGTATAACCCCGAAAAGCACATCAAGTTTAGCGAGGCAAAAAAAGAAAAACCGGACGCGAAAACCGATGACGAGATAGAAAGAGAACTGCCGCCGCAGAGCGACTTTGGCAGGATTGCATCGCAGACCGCCAAGCAGGTTATCACCCAAAGAATACGCGAGATAGAGCGCGCGATGATTTATGATAAATTTAAAAAGAACGAAGGAGAAGTGATGGTCGGCACGGTGCAGAGAATTGAATTTTTGCCTTCGCAGCAGGGGAAAGCGGTGCTTGTTGACATCAATCGCGTGATGGGAATTATTCCGCAGGCGGAGCAGATTCCGCGGGAAAATTACCGGCCCGGGCAGCGGATAAAAGTTTATGTCGTCAATGTGCGGGAAACCCCGAAAGGGCCGGAAATTTTGCTTTCGCGCAGCCACAGCGAATTGCTTAAAAAATTATTCGCGCTGGAAGTGCCAGAAATTTCCAACGAACTGGTTGAAATAAAAGCGATATCCCGCGATCCTGGCGAGCGCACTAAAATCGCGGTATCTTCCAACGACGCGAATATTGATCCGATAGGCGCCTGTGTGGGGCAGAAAGGCGCGCGAGTTCACGCGATAATTGAAGAACTCGGCGGAGAAAAAATTGATGTTATTGAATGGAACAAGGATTTGGCGAAATTTGTGAAAAACGCGATGAGTCCGGCAAAGGTTTTGGAAGTGAATTTGAATAAAAAAAACAACTCCGCTTTGGTTAAAGTCGCGGAGGATCAGCTTTCTTTGGCTATCGGCAGGCAGGGCCAAAATGTGCGGCTGGCTTCAAAATTGACCGGTTTGAGGATTGATATTGTCGGCAAAAAAGCCGAAGAGGTAAAACCGCCGAAAAGCGAAGAGGCGGCAAAACCCGAAGCCGGAAAGAAAAAGACAACGGACTCCGGCGCGGCTGAAAAAAGCGAAGGTCAAACCAAAGAAAAAGCGAAAACGGCAAAGAAGGAAAAGAAAGAGAAGAAAGCCAAGAAAACCGAAGAAAGAAAAGAAAACCAGGAAAAAAAGAAAAATAAAAGTTAATTAACAATTTAATTATTAATCAACCAAAAATTATGAGTGTTGATCTTTTTAGAGATTTGCCGGCAGGGGATAAAGCGCCGGAAGAAATAAATGTGGTTGTTGAGATACCTTTTGGCTCAAGCAACAAATACGAATATGATGAAAAAAAAGGGTATTTTAAGCTGGATAGAATACTTCATTCGGCGATGTTTTTTCCTTATGAATACGGCTTTATACCGCAGACAAAATCAAAAGACGGAGATCCGCTTGATGTAATGCTTTTGACTACTTGCCCGACCTTCCCAGGGTGTCTTATAAAAGCGCGCCCCGTTGGCGTGATTTACATGGAAGACGAAGAAGGCATTGATAACAAAATTATAGCCGTGCCATTACACAAAGTTAATCCTAATTTTGAGAAGATAAAAGATATTTCTGATTTGAATGAACATACAAAAGATGTAATCAAGGTGTTTTTGGAAGATTATAAAAAGCTGGAAAAAGCGAAATATAAGTTCGTTAAGGTAAAAAATTGGGACAATCGCTCCCAAGCGATCAAAATTATCAAGGAGGCCATAGAAGATTATAAATCAAAGTGAGATGAAAACCCCGTTAGATATTTGCGAATTTAAAAAGATATAATCGCTCTAATAGGATAGAGATACAAAATATAAATTATGGCGCCGAATGAACAAAAATTATCTAACGGGGTGAAAACCGAATTAAAAAAACTTCCAAAATCAACTTTTGAATTAATCGTGGAAATTCCGGCGGAAAAATGGAACGGGTATTATAACCGCGTATGCGCGAATCTTTCAAAAACCCGCAAAATTGACGGATTCCGCCCGGGAAAAGCCAACAACAAAATTGTCGCACAAAACTTCGGCGCCAAAGTAATTTTTGAAGAAGTCGCGAATATCGCGATCAATGAGACCTTTTATGACGCTCTTGAGAAAAATAAACTGGCCCCCATAGGCGCTCCAAAAGTTGAAGTGCTGAAAATCGCCGCGGAAAATCCGATAATTTACAAAGCTACTTTTGCCGTTCTTCCAAAAACCAATATTGACGGATACAAAGATGTTCTTAAGCGGGTGCGAATAAAGCAAAATGACGCGAAAGCGGAGGATAAAGAAATTGACGAATCAATTGAATATTTGCTCAATTCCAGAGCAAAACTTGCTGCCGTTTCGCGGCCGGCTCAGGCTGGCGACAGGGTGGAAGTTGATTTTCTGGCGCGGCTTAACGGGGTAAAAATTGAACAAGGCGAAAGCAAAAATCACCCTTTAATCATAGGGAAAAGCCGTTTTTTGCCCGAATTTGAAAAACAGCTTACAGGGATGAAAAGCGGGGAAAATAAGGAGTTTGACATTGTTTATCCGAAGGACTATTATAAAAAAGAACTGGCGGAAAAAAAAGTCCGTTTTGAAATAAAACTGAATTTGGTTCAAGAGATTATTACTCCGGAATTCAACGATGATTTTGCCAGAGCGCTTGGCAAATTTTCCGGCGCCGAAGAAGTGAGAAAAAACATAAGCGAAGGAATTTTAAGGGAGAAAAAAGAAAAGGAAAAAGAAAAATTCAGGACTGCGATAATTCAGGAGCTGGTCAAAAAATTCGCAAGCGGCGATTTGCCGGAAATTTTGATTGACGCGGAAGTAGAGCAAATGCTTCATGAGTTTAAGCATAATATTGAAGAAAACGGATTGCGTTTTGAACAGTATTTGTCACAGATTAAAAAAACGGAAAGCGACCTGAAAAGCGATTGGCGGAAATCGGCCGAAAGCCGCGTTAACACGCATCTTATTATTTTTCAGGTGGCAGAGCGCGAAAATATAAAAATAACAGACGAAGAAACTTCCCAGGAAGTCAATAAAATCCTGGCCAAATATAAAAATATCAAAGAGGCGGAAAAGAATATTGACCATGAAAAGCTGAAAACCGCGGTCAATGATTCGCTAATCAGGCAAAAAGTTTTCAATCTGCTTGAAAGCATCGCGCTGGGAAAAAAGTAATAATTAGTAATTAGAAATTTTTAAATTTATGTCTAATGAAACAAAAATGCAATTAGTTCCCATGGTCATAGACAAGGCGCCCTACGGCGAGAGGGCTTACGATATTTATTCGCGTCTTTTGAAAGACCGGATTATTTTTTTGGGACTGCCGATAGACGACATAGTGGCAAACACTGTTATTGCGCAGCTGCTTTTTCTTGAAAGCCAGGATGATAAAAAAGACATACACCTTTACATAAACAGCCCGGGCGGAAACGTAAGCTCGGCTTTGGCGATTTACGACACCATTCAATATCTGAAATCCGATGTTTCAACCATCTGCATAGGCTTAGCGGCGAGCGCGGCGGCTTTGCTTCTGGCGAGCGGAACCAAAGGGAAGCGGCTTTCTTTGCCCAATTCCGATATTTTAATTCATCAGGTTATGGGCGGGGCAAGCGGTCAGGCAGTGGATGTGGCTATCGCTTCAAAACATATACTTCTTCTCAAGGATCGCATTAACCGAATTTTTGCCAAACACACCGGCCAAAAAATTGAAAAAATTGAAAAAGACACTGACCGCGATTTCTTTATGACCGCCGAAGAAGCAAAGGCCTACGGAATCGTGGATAAGATTATCATTTCAAAAAAGAAGAAATAGTTGGCTGGAATTCTTTATCTTATTTGTTACAAACAGCATTCTTTTCCAAGAATGCTGTTTGTTTTTTTGCGAGATAAAAAAATCTTTTGCAAGGGATTTTTTATGTCCAGAATCTATATCACTATGATACATGGATGTATCATAGTGATATTTAACTTATCAATAAAATATGCTTACGCCTGAAATATTTGATATTCGACTCCGTGTACATTTTTTGCATTTGCTTGTGAGCTTTTAAACAAGTTGCAGGAGGATAACAATTGCAGCTTAAAAATATAAAACAGGAGGTTTAAGAATGGACAGACCAGGAAGAAAGTTAAAAATAGGAATTTTGGCTTCAACCAACATGACCGATGGACAAGCGTTAATTGATGCCATAGAAGAGAAAAAGTTGAATGCAAAAATTACTGTGGTAATCAGTGATAAAGAAAAGTCTGGAGCATTGAAACGAGCGGAAAAACATCATATACTGAAACAACTTAATAACAACTTAATCAACTGAATTTTTATGCTATAGCATAAAAATTCAGTTGATTATACTTTTTGATTCGTATAGATTCAAAGTTTCCATAAGATTAAATAAAAAAAGGAGAGAAAATCTCTCCAAATTTATTTAAATTTGTTTTCTAAATAGATTCTAGCGTTTCGGAATATTATTATACCTCCTCCTTCCTTATTAGGAAGGTATTCATATCCGCCATTCTGTGCTTTAGCTTTTTCTCTGGTCCAGACGGGATGGCTTGTTTTTCGGTTGTTGTCTTCAGGATGCGGCATTAATCCGAAAACTTGACCTGTGTTATCTGTTGTGCCCGCGATATCTCGTAACGAGCCACTACTGTTGGCCGGGAATTTTTCTTGCGCCAATAATCCATCTTTACTTGCGTATTTTACCACTACGAGGTTGTTTCTTTCGATTCTATCCAGCTCTTCCGGTAGCGCCCAGAATTTTCCTTCTCCGTTGCGCACCGGCAACCTTAGGAATTTAATTCCCTTTGTAAATACGCAAGGCGAATTTTTATTCACCTTAAGGTTTACCCATCTGGTTTGGAAATTTCCACAGTCGTTATAGGTGAGGCTTCCCGGCAATAAGCCGAAATTTACCAGCACCTGGAAACCATTGCATATTCCCAAGATGAGTTTTCCCGCGGCAATGAACTCTTCGATATCCTCGCGCAGTTTTTCAAGTTTTAAGGCGAAGAATACCCCTGCACCAAGCTGGTCGCCACCGCTGAAACCTCCGGGTATTACAAGCAGATGGAATTCGGATAGCTTCCTTAAACCATTTAGCAGTTGATTTATGTGGATTTTTTCCACATTTTCAAAGCCGGCTACTTTGCAAGCATATGCTGTCTCATCTTGACAATTCAATCCATATCCGTAGAGAATCGCTGTTTTTATCATACCAAATCACCAAACCTTTGCGTATACGCAATTGCAAGATTTTCTATGCTTTCTTTGATTATTTCTTTGCCTTCCAAGCCGACGACATTCAAGTTTTTTTCATCGGTTACCGTGCCGACAATTTCATAGATGCAATTATTTTCTCGCAGGATTTTTTCCATCTCTTGGCGGCGGCAAGGATTGAAAGTGGCAATGAACCTTCCCCCTGTTTGGGAAAATAAAGCGCGGAAATTTGATTTGACGCCATAAAGCGGCATTTGTCGCAAGTCAATCTTTGCTCCAATATCTCCGGCAATGGCCATTTTTGCCAAAGCTACAGCCAACCCTCCTTCAACAACAGGATGGACCGCAGACAAAAGTTCTTTGTCTATAGCTTCGGAAACAGCTTTTACGTTTCGCATTGACTCCTCAATATCGGGTTTTGGAATGTTTAATCCCACATATCCGAGTTTTTGGTAGGCGATAGATCCGCCAAGCTCGTTTTTTGTCGAGCCGATAACGCAAATTAAGTCACCTACGATTTCAAATTGTGGCATCAGGCATTTTGCGACATTGTCCACGGAAGCAATAGCGGTTCCCTGAATACAAGGCAATCCGGAAATGTTGTGTTTTTCGCCAAATTTACCTTTTACTTCACCTCGAATATACATGCTGTCTTTTCCAGAAAGAAGGGGAATGAACCATTTTTTCTGAATTGTTTTTAGCGCTTTGAGCGATCTAATAAACTGCGCGGCTTTATATTCGGCGTCAGGATTATCCGGCCCCGGCCTTATATCCGGCCAGCAGTAGTTATCCAGTATGCCTATTCTTTCCGGTTTTCCATTTTTGAATCTTACTCCTGAAGTAGCAGCCACTGACCTTAGTATTTTATCAAAAACATTTATGGTCATCCAGTAGGTATCAATGATGCTGTATCTTGGGTTTACGGCTTCGGTAACGGTAATGCCTTCATCTCTTTCCAGAATTGGCCGAATTACTGATGCCGGACCTTCAACGTTTTCATTTTCTCCGATTATCTGCGGAATTACACTTTGGCCTTTGACTCTGGAATCGAACTGCCTCATTATCCATACCTTGCCGCATATGTTTTCGTCGTCAAGGATTTCTTTCAGTAAGGCGTTATAGTCGGTCGGCTCTGAAATTGCCGGCTCAAAAAGTCTTTGTTCCGGCGGTATCCATACTGCTTTGAACTTCCACTGTGGCGGGTCATCATGAAGAAGTTTCAAGGGCAAATAGGCAACTGTTTGTCCCAATGCCTTGATATGCACCGCGCCCGAATTCGTGTAAGTACCGATAACCGAAACATCCACACTGTGAAGTTCGGCAATTTCCATAAATCGATCAATATTTTCAGGTGAAATTGCCGCGAGCATCCTTTCCTGCGATTCAGAAAGCAGTATTTGCCACCAATCCAATCCCTGATACTTAAGAAGAACTTTATCCAAATGTATTTCTATACCATTGCTGAATCTTGCTGTTTCGGTAATTGAGGAAGACAATCCGCCTCCGCCCAAATCCCAGCTAAGGTTTATCAGGCCTGCGGCCGTAGCTTGTTCAAGAGCTTCGCTCAATTTTCTTTGAGTATACGAGTCTCCTTTTTGCACATGACCCATAGTAGTTTCTCCTGATAATGGTTTCGATGCTTCGGTTACGCCGTGGATTCCATCAATTCCGGTTCTGCCTCCGTAAATCACCACTAGGTCGCCCGGATTAGCCCATTTTTCTTCAATAGGTTTTCCTGCGACCATTCGTGGAGATATTCCAAAAGAACCGGCGAAAAGATGGCCTTTTCCCAAATAACTCTCGTCAAAGCAAGTGTTATGATAAATTGTCGGAAATCCATGCTTGTTTCCAGCATCTCTTACACCAGCAATGGCGCCATCGTGAATTTGGCGCGGATGAAATTCGGGGATAAGCACGCCGTCATAATTTCTTGAAGCGGTGCTAATTCCCCAAATTCCACCAATAACTTTTATGCCTCTTCCAAGTCCAAAAGGATCTCTGTCAACTCCCGCTTTTCCTGTGTAGGCGCCGCCATAAGCATCCTTCCATGTAGGAGAATTATGTGTTTCCACTTTTATACCTACGATGTACTCGCCATTGGCATCCAAAAACATGGCGCCGGCATTATCTTTCAGTACGGAAACCACCCAAGGATTATCCCTGGCCAATATTTCCGTCGGTTCTTTAATGTAGCGCCTGAATGGATTGCTTATGGCGTATCTTTTGCCTGTTGCTGAATCTAGGTACTCATACCATGCGTTGATTGTTCTGTGCGAGCAATGATCGCTCCAAACTTGAGCCAGACATTCTATCTCCACATCGGTTATATCCTTGAGTCCGAGTTCTTTTCTGGCATTCCGGAATTCTTTGTTTTTGTAGAAATACTCTGCCAGAAAACGGAAATCCAAAACGCTTAATGCCCAGTTGTTTTGTATGTTCAGGATAGTAAATTCTTTTTCGGGTATATCCAGATTTATGTATCCGAACTTTGGCTTCTTGTCGATTTTTACTTCCGCTGCTCTCGGCCCTATTCCTGTTTGGAAATTCCATTTTTCCCGCGGAATTATTTCCCATCTCTCAACATTAGGATTAGCAATAAGGCTTATGATTTTTTTCAAATCATCTTCCTTTAATTTTCCTTCCAGATATAAAATTTGGGATACGTAGACATTTCCAATTTTTCTTCCAAGTATTTCTTCGATAGCTTCTTTAGCCACTTCTCCTTCAGTATCTTTTACTCCGAGCTTCAACCCCCACCAAACGGCAGTGCTGAAAGCGCCGATTAAGGATCTGTTTACCATTACAGCTTTTGTCGGTTTCTGAAAAATCTTTTCCAGAATCGTATTTGTTTCTTCGGCCGACATTTTTCCTTGTATCGTGTAGATCTTGGTTGTTCTGGAGTTTTTGATAGCCAGCCCGAGATAATCCTTAGCTTTTTTCACTATACTTTTCGCGAAAGCGTCGATTATTCCGGGAAGCGCCGTATTTTCTCCGGTTTCAATCACTAAGTTGTCTTTCATTTCTACCTCCTGTGTGTATTCTGTTTTAAGTGTGCAGTCATTGGCTTTCCTCCTGCATTCTTAACAGTATAAGCAGTATAGACAAGTTTTTTAAAAAAAGCAAGTATCGACAGTTGTCTCTTGCGAGATTTTTGAAAATCTTTTGCAAGGGATTTTTTATAGTTTTATGCGGACATTTTTACTTGGACATTGAATGTTCAAGTAAATTTCTATTTATAAGAATTTTTTAACTATTCAACATCACTATGATACATGGATGTATCATAGTGATCGAAGTAATTTAAGATTCATCAATAAAATAAGCTCCAGCTTAAATTATTGATAATTAAAATTGGAAGCTTGAGATAACTTAAAAATGAATTTCCAAGTTTGTACTCTTGTTTTTGCGCTCTTGCTTTTTAATGAAGATTATTGTAGCATTTAGAGTAAGGAGTAAGGAGAAATTGTTCCTTACAATATAGAATAAATGGAGGAATGTAAATTGACCAAAATAGAAAAAGGCGAACATGCAAAAGCTGGAGTAGATTACCAAAAAATAGAACCATTTAAGCAAGCGATGATAAAAGTGGGAAAGAAAACATTAAATTTTCCCAACTCGCGAGGTGTTTTTATCAGCGAGGAAGTATTGCATGCGCACGGTGCTGTCTACGAATATCGCGGCCCTTGGACGCATAAGTGGTGTAAAACAACCGAAGGGCTTGGTAATAAGAATTGGATTGCAGAATGGATGCGCCACTTCGCTGGTACTGGCAGAAGTTATTATGACGGAATCGGTATTGATACTGCATTGATGGCCGTGAACGATTTGATTGCCCAAGGAGCAATGCCAGTTATTTATACGGATGAGGTCGCGGCTGGAGATAGTGATTGGTTTAAGGATAAAAAAAGAAGCGCGGATTTAGCAAGGGGATTTTATGCGGTGTGTAAAATGGTTGGAATGGCTTTACCCGCAGGTGAATCTCCCTCGCTTCGTTATTTGATTAAATCCGAACCGCCTGTACAAAGCGCGCCTTCCTTAAGCGGCTGCGTTACCGGAATTATTGCCCCGGCCAATAGATTGATCACCGGCCGCAAGCTAAGAATAGGCGACCATATATTAGCCGCAAAATCTTCGGGCCTGCATGCCAACGGAGTTTCGCTTGTAATTAAGCGCGCTCTTGTTCAGCCGGATAAATTTTTGACTAAACTGCCAAATAACAACAATACGCTTGGTGAAGAAGCTCTTATTCCTACGCGTTCCTATGTCGCACTGGTTGAAGCGATGCTGGAAAATGAAGTGGATATTCATGCTCTTTTGCCAGGTACTGGCAGCGGTTTAGCAAAAATCGCTTTTGATGAAAGAGGATATTCCTACCATATCAAGAGTTGGTTTGACGAAATTCCACCTCTTTTCCAGTTTATGCTGGACATCGGTGTATCATTGGAAGATTGCCTAACCACATTCAATATGGGAGGAGGCTATTATGTCTACTTCTCGCCCGAAGAGGTTGATTCCACCATTGAAATAGGAAGAAAAGCCGGCTATGAAATAATAGATGTCGGCGTAGTTGAAAAAGGAGATCGTAAAGTCGTTATCAACCCAGGTCTTTTCAATAAAGACGGCATAATTTTGCCACCACCCGGCGAGTAATTAGCAAAAAGCAAAACATAAAACAAAAAATATAAAAGCATCTAATCCAATTTTTTTAGGATTGATGCTTCTTTTTTATATAAACAAAAAAATCCGCTCATAGTTTTTAAAACGAGCGGGATTTTTTTATATCCGTACCCTATATCACTATGATACATGGATGTATCATAGTGATATGAAGTAATTAGTAATTAAAGATTTATCAATAAAATAAGCTGGAGCATAAAATATTGATATTTAAACTTGGAAACTTGGAATAACTTGAAAACAGATTTCTAAGTTTAAAACCTACCTGCCTTATTTTAAAAGCGGCAATAAGCTTTGTCCGGTCATTTCTTCCGGCTTTTTCAAGCCCATCAGCTCAATTATGGTCGGGGCCACATCGGCCAAAAATCCTTTTATTGAATTCTGATCGCTTACGATTTCCACCTGCGTTTTATTTCTTTTATTTTCCGCGGTTACCAGCCAAAGAGGCACCGGATTCGTGGTATGTTCGGTAAGCGTCTCTCCAGTCATCGGATTGATTTTTTCTTCAGCGTTTCCGTGGTCAGCGGTTATCAAGAGCGCCCCCTTGTAAGTAGTTACCGCTTTCACGATTTCTCCTACGCACCCATCAACAATCTCAACCGCTTTAATGGTTGCGGACAGATCTCCTGTGTGGCCGACCATATCGGGATTGGCGAAATTCGCCACAATAAAATCACAAACGCCTTTTTCTATCTCTTTTATAATCCGTTCGCATATTTCCGAAGCCGACATTTCCGGGCGTTTGGCGAAATTCGCCACGGAAAGCGATGGAATTAAAATTCTGTCTTCGCCGGGAAAAACAACCTCTTCGCCGCCGTTAAAAAAGTATGTGACATGCGCGTATTTTTCTGTTTCCGCGATGTGCGTCTGGCGCAAGCCGCCTTCGCTTATCACGCGGGCAAGCGGATAGTTGACTTTTTCCGGCGGAAAAGCCACTTCGCACGGCAACTCCTTTTCATACTCGGTTATTGTTACAAAACAAAGATTTTTTATAATCCGGCTGCGGCTGAAACCGTCAAATTCCGGCAGTATAAACGCTTTTACCAGTTGCCGGCCGCGCTCTCCCCTGAAATTGAAAAAAATTACCGCGTCATTGTCTTTTATCGCTCCCCGCGCGCCGAGATTGTTTCTGGACCTGTTATTCGCGCCGTTTTTGCCGATAAAAGTCGCCGGGATGAATTCATCGGTTATTTTTTGCTGATAGTAATTTTTAATCGCGGCAATGGCGCTTGGCGCGGAATTGTCGTAATTGCCGATCATGCATTCGTAAGCCCTCTGCGTTCTGTCCCAGTTTAAATTTCTGTCCATGGCAAAATAGCGGCCGCAGACGCTCGCGATTCCGCCGATATTAAAATCCAGCATCGCTTGTTCAATCGCGCCGATAAAATTTACGGCCGAATTCGGCAAAGTATCTCTGCCGTCGGTGAAAAGATGCAAATACACCTCTTTCGCTTTTTCGTTTTTGGCGAACTCCAGGAGCGCGGTTAAATGTTCAATATGGCTGTGCACGCCGCCGTTGCTTATCAGTCCCGCCAAATGAAGAGCCGACTGATAATTGCGGGTATGGTTTATTGCCTTAAAAAAAGCCGGATTGGAAAAAAAGGTTCCGTTCTGAATAGATAAAGTGATCCTAGGCAAACTTTGGTAGATGATTTTTCCCGCGCCCAAAACCATATGACCAACTTCGGAATTTCCCATTTCGCCCCAGGGAAGCCCGACCGAAAGTCCGGCGGCTTGGAGCGCCAAAGCCGGATAATTGCGCCACAGCATATTAATGTTGGGAGTATTCGCCTGGGCAATGGCATTTCCCTGCGGATTAGCGCTTATTCCCCAGCCGTCCAGAATCAGCAAAACAATTGGTTTGTACATAATAATGAGTTAAAGGTTTATAAACTTTATGAGCTTAATAGCTCTATAATAGCATTTTGTGGAGACTTTGACAATTTCCGCGTTAATTGCTATACTGATTTCATCGCGAATAATACACAATGCGAACAACGCGAGCAATACAAATATTATCATTTATGATTAATCACTTAGGAAAAATAGGAAAAATAAAATATGGAAACAATTATTTGGTTCTTGTTTTTAATTTTGCCGATTTTAGGCATTGGAGCCGGTTATTTACTGCGCCATCTAATAGCTAAAAAGCAGGTAGAGGGCGCGGAAAGCCGCGCGCTGAAAATTCTTGACAGCGCCCAAAGCCGGGCGAAAGAAATCCTTCTTGAAGCAAAAGGCAAGGCGGTAAAAATATTTGAAGACGCGAAAAAAGAGGAGCAGCAGTTAAGAACGCACTTGCTCAATCAGATCGGGCGGCTGGAGAAAAAAGAAAATCTGCTTGAAGCGAAAATCAGGGAAGTGGAGCAGGATAAAAATATACTGCTGGAAAAGGCGCAGGAAGTAAGAAACATCAAAGTGGATGTTGAACAAATTAAAACAGAGCAAACCAAGGCGCTGGAGCATGCGGCAAGCTTGTCGCGGGAAGAAGCAAAGGATTTGCTGCTGAAAAAAGTTGAGGCCGAAGAAGCAGAATCGCTCGCCAAGCAAATTAAAAAATTAGAAGAGTGCAATCAGGAAGAATTGGCAAAAAAAGCGACAAATATAATTGTCGGCGGTATGCAGCGGCTTTCACTGTCGCAGGTTGCCGAAACCACGGTTTCAAGCGTCGCGATTCCGGACGATGAATTAAAAGGCAGGATTATCGGGCGCGAGGGCAGAAACATAAAATCAATAGAGCGGCTGACCGGCGCGGAAATTATCATTGACGATACGCCGGGAGTGATTACCATTTCTTCTTTCAGCCCGCTTCGCAGACAAATCGCGAGAATGGCGATAGAAAAACTTTTGATTGACGGCAGGATTCACCCCGCGAGCATTGAAGACGCGGTAAAAAGCGCCAAAGAAGAAGCAATGTTTAAAATTAAAGAAGCCGGAGAAGCGGCTGTCTACGATACCGGAGTCGCCGGGCTTGACCCGAAGCTTGTATTGCTGCTTGGACAGCTGAAATTTAGAACCAGCTACGGCCAAAATGTCCTGCTTCACTCAATAGAAGTGGCGCATCTTTCCGCGGCGATTGCCGGAGAACTGAGACTGGACACCGCGCTGGCGAAAAAAGCCGGATTGCTTCACGACATCGGAAAAGCGATAGACCATGAAGTTGAGGGCACTCATATTGAAATCGGGAAAGCGATTTTGAAAAAATTCAGGATTTCAGAAGAAGTAATCAGGGTGATGCAGGCGCACCACCAGGATTATCCTTTTGAGTCGCCGGAAGCGATTATCGTTTATGTCGCCGACGCGATTTCCGCGTCGCGCCCCGGAGCAAGAAAGGACTCTCTTGAAAACTACTTGAAGCGTCTGGCTGACTTGGAAGCGATTGCCAATGAATTTTCCGAGGTGGAGAAATCATACGCGATTCAGGCCGGCCGCGAAATCAGGGTGCTTGTCAAACCGGATAAAATTGACGATTTGGGCGCGATTAAGCTTTCGCGCGACATAGCGGACCGCATTGAAGACCAGCTGGATTATCCGGGCGAGATCAAGGTAAGCGTTATAAGAGAAACGCGCGCGACCGAATACGCGAGGTAATAAATTCTCAATTATCAAAGATTTTATTATTTTAAAGGATTTTATCTGTTAGATTAGCATGAACCTAATGAACAAAGAAGTTATTAAGATTATCGCTTTTGGAGACATTATCGGCAAGCCCGGCAGGCACGCGCTGAAAAAAATAATTCCGGAACTCAAAAAAGAGTGCCATCCCGACATTATTATCGTCAATGGAGAAAATCTGGCGCACAACAAGGGCATAACCGAGAAAATCCTGGTTGAAACCATTTCTTATGGAGTTGATTTTTTCACTCTCGGGGATCACGCGTTTGACCAGGCGAAAGAAATCGCTAAAATTTTCGCTAAAAACAAATATCCGATTATCAGGCCGGCTAATTATCCTCCGGAGGCAAAAGTGCCCGGAAGCGGCTGGAAAATCATAAAAACAAAAAAAGGCGATGTCGCGGCGCTTAATCTTATGGGACGGGTGTTTTTCCGCGAAATTCTTGATTGTCCTTTTCGGGCGGCAGACAAGGCGCTTGACGAAATTAAAAAGCGCACAAATATCATCATCTGCGATTTCCACGCCGAAGCGACAAGCGAAAAAAAGGCGATGGGATATCACTTGGACGCTAAAGTTTCTCTGGCTTATGGCACGCATACGCATATACCAAGCGCGGACGAGCAAATTTTGCCGCAAAAAACCGCTTATATAAGCGATGTGGGAATGACCGGGCCCATGAAATCGGTTATCGGTTCAAACCCGGAAAATTCCATCAGGCACTTTACCAGCCAATTGCCATTTGATTATGAGCTTTCCGAAGATAAAAATATTGAAGTTAACGCGATTTATTCTGAAATTGACTCCCGAAACGGACAAGCAATAAAAATTAAGCGGATACGAAGGTTTGTTTCGGTATAAATAAGCTTATTTTCAACAGGTGCTTGCGTTATTTTAGCCGTTGAATTATAATATAGTGAAGTTGTGGATAACTAATCCATAAGAATATAACTATTTTAAATCAAGAAAGGGGGTGAAGTATGACCAAAGAAGAATTAATTGAGCAGGTTGCCGCGAAAACCAATCTCGCGAAAAAAGACGCGGATGCCGCTATAAACACCGCGATTGACACCATTACTAAAACACTGCAGGAAGGCGGCAAAGTGGTTTTGACCGGTTTCGGCATTTTCAGCGTAAACCAAAGAGCCGCGAGAGTCGGCGTTAATCCCCAGAAGCCGGGCGTTAAAATTCAGATTCCGGCGATGAAAGTTCCGAAATTCAAAGCGGGCAAAACGCTGAAAGAAGCAGTCAGATAATTTGCAAAAATATTTTTGTAAAAAACAAAATCCCGTTTTTTAGACGGGGTTTTTGTTTGACTTTAACAGGTATTTTCAATATAATTTAAAGAGTATCGCTTGCGGCACCTGCTTTGTCTGCCCGCCAATCGCCTATGCCGGGGCGTAGTGTAATAGTAGCACGAGTGCTTCTTGCCCGCCAAAATTTTCTCGGGGTGTAGTATACCGGTAGTACGTGTCCTTTGGGAGGATAAAGACTGGGTTCAATTCCCAGCACCCCGAAAGTAACAATTTAGGCGGGTGAAGGAGCATTTAGCCCGAGTTCGAATCTCGGCGCCCCGACGGTAAATTTAGAAATTTGGGTTCATCCGGTCATTCGACCGGATGGGGAGTCGGATGACTCCCCAAATCCCGGCACTCCGACAGATGGATAAAACTATGAGCCCCGTTAGAAATTCACGAATCAACCAGCGGGGCATAAAATGGAGATTTACTATGAAAACAAAAATTTCTAACGGGGTGAACAAATCATTTACTATTCACGATCTGCCAAAAGAGGAGCGGCCGCGCGAGCGGCTGGTTAAGCTTGGCGAACAGGCGCTCTCGGCTCAAGAATTATTACAGGTTATTTTGGGGCGCGGCATTGCCGGAGAATCGGTCGCGGTCACGGCGCAAAAACTGCTATCGCAATTTGGCAGTTTGCAGAAATTAGCCGAAGCGAGTATTGAGGAGTTGTCTTCAGTCAAAGGAATCGGATTGGCAAAAGCGACACAAATAAAAGCCGTTTTTGAAATTGGCCGCCGGCTTTCCACCCAAGCCCCGCCTTACAAAAGCAAAGAACTTACCGATCCAAAAAAAGTATATCAGTTGATAAAAAGCAAACTTAAAGATTACACGCGGGAACATTTTTACATTATAGCTCTTGATAGCAGAAATCACTCAATCGCGGAAGTTTCAGTCGGCTCCCTTAATGCCAGCATTGTTCATCCGCGCGAAGTATTTTCAGAAGCTATTAAAAACAAAGCCGCGTCAGTTATATTTGCCCACAACCACCCTTCGGGCGACACCGAACCGTCAGAAGATGATTTAATAATTACCAAACGTCTTGTTGAGGCCGGAAAAATTTTAGGGATAGAAGTGGCCGACCATATTATTGTCGTTAAAAATGGATTTTTGAGCTTTAAGGAGAAGGGGTTATTATAAATTTATGAATTGGTGTTTCGCAGTCATTAACGGAAAATTAGGCGAAATTTATTTCGAGAAAAATAAAAATGGCCAAATTAATTTTTTAGGTCATTGTTATGTCAAAAGAGAATGGTTCAAAACCAAACAAGAGCAAAAATGCATTGGCGCTGATGTCAAAAAAGTAAAAATTATTTATAGGAACAAAAAATATAGAATAGATTATGTTAAAAAGGTAAAGAAATAATATAAATTTCCCCGCATCGGCCATCGGCAGGGGATTTATAAAAAAAGTATTTAGTTTTAAGAATAAGGAATTAATTTAGAACTATGACGAATCAAAAAAATAACAATCATTCGTTTGAGCAGCAATTATTTCGCATGGCAGATAAACTGCGGAAAAATATTGACGCGGCCGAATACAAACATGTTGTACTGGGACTGATCTTCCTAAGGTATATATCAGATTCGTTTAAGGAATTGCATGACAAACTGGTTGCTGGCAAGGGCGAATATGAAGGTGCCAACCCAGAAGATAAGGATGAATACCAAGCGGAAAATGTTTTTTATGTTCCATCGAAAGCCCGATGGGATTTTTTACAGGCGCGAGCCAAAAATCCAAGCATTGGTGAGAATTTGGACGCCGCTATGGATTTAATCGAGAAAGATAATCCAGATCTCAAAGGAATTTTGCCAAAAGTATATGCTCGTCCCAATCTTGATAAAAGTGCATTGGGCGGACTTATTGATCTTATCGGCAATGTTTTACTAAAGGACGAGGGCGAAAAAAGCAAAGATCTTTTGGGGCGTGTGTATGAATATTTCCTTGGAGAGTTTGCCAATGCCGAGGGTAAAAAAGGCGGGCAGTTTTACACGCCAAAAAGTATTGTACGGCTTATGGTGGAAATGATTGAACCATACAGAGGCCGCGTTTATGATCCTTGCTGCGGTTCCGGAGGCATGTTTGCGATGAGTGACAAATTCGTGCGCGAGCATCGGGGCAAACTTGTACAAGAACGCAAAGTCAGACGCACTGATATTTCTATTTTTGGTCAAGAATCCAATCAAACTACCTTCAAGCTCTGTCGGATGAATCTTGCCATTCGCGGCATTGACGGCTCGCAGGTTAGATGGAACACTGAAGGGTCATTTTTGAATGATTTACACAAAGACCTCAAGGCAGATTTTATTCTGGCAAATCCGCCGTTTAATGACAGCGATTGGTCGGGGCAACTTCTAAAAGACGATTCCCGTTGGCGATACGGCATGCCTCCGGCTTCAAATGCCAATTTTGCATGGCTTCAGCAAATGATTTATCACCTTTCACCAAAGGGCATAATGGCATGCGTTTTGGCTAACGGCTCGCTTTCTAGCCAAACTAACAACGAAGGCACCATCCGCAAGGCATTGGTTGAAAATGATTTGGTGGATTGTATTGTGGCTTTGCCAAAGCAGCTTTTTTATAACACCGGTATTCCGGCCTGCCTTTGGTTTATTTCTCGCAAGAAATCCGGCAACGGCGACCGCAAACGTGAAGGCGAAATTTTGTTTATTGACGCGTCAGAAATTGGCTATATGGCAGATCGAACGCACCGAGAATTTTCTGATGAGAATGTCCAAAAAATCGCTGGCACTTATCATAATTGGCGCGACAAAGATGGCTCTTATGAGAATATAAAAGGTTTTTGCAAATCAGCCACACTTGAAGAACTCGCCAAACACAACTTTGTCCTCACGCCCGGCCGATATGTTGGTATAAAAGACGAAGTTGATGACGGTATTCCGTTTAAGAAAAAAATTTCAGGACTAACCCAAAAACTTTCCGAGCAAATGGCACAAGAAAAAAAGCTAGACCAAGAAATAAAAAAACAACTGAAAAATATCGGGTTTAACTTGGAATAAAATTTTATGAAAAAGAATCAGATTATCAAGCAAAACACATTTACTGAATTTTTACTTTACACCACACCAAATGGCAAGGTGAAAGTAGAGATATTTTTGCGTGATGAAAATATTTGGTTGACGCAAGCGAAAATCGCTGAGCTTTTTGGCGTTGATAGAAGTGTGGTTACTAAACACTTGCAAAATATTTATGATGACGGTGAGCTTGGCAAAGAAGCAACTAGTGCAAAAATTGCACAAGTTCAAAAAGAAGGAGACAGACAGGTTTCGCGAGAAGTGGAGTTTTATAATCTTGATGCAATTCTTTCCGTCGGATATCGGGTTAACAGCGTGCATGCTACGCAGTTTCGCATCTGGGCGACGGAAAGATTGAAAGAATACATCATCAAGGGATTTACAATGGATGACGAGCGATTGAAAAATCCAAATACTATTTTTGGCAAGGATTATTTTGAAGAACAATTAGCAAGGATTAGAGACATTCGCTCTAGTGAAAGGCGCATGTATCAGAAAATTACTGATATTTATGCCCAGTGTAGCGCTGATTATTCTCCGGATAGCAATATCACTAAGCAATTTTTTGCCACCGTGCAAAATAAAC
>JAHIHE010000156.1 GCA_018899995.1 Patescibacteria group bacterium
ATTTTTGATATAGCTTCGTTAACTAAGGTTGTAGCTACTACTACTGCCATTATGCAACTGATTGAAATGGGGCAGATTAATCTCTGGGATTATCTTAAACGTTATTACCCTGATCTTCCTAAAGATAAAGAAGAAATTACTATATTTCATTTATTAACTCATACATCAGGATTTCCAGCGATTATTCGTCTGTGGGATCAAGGTCTTAATTATAAAGAAAAAATTAAACGTGTTTTAGAAAATCCTTTAGAGGATAAAACAGGGGAAAAAGTTATATACAGTGATTTAAATTTTATTCTTTTGGGAGATTTGATCTGGCGAGTAACCGGTAAGAGATTGGATAAATATGCCAGTAAACATATTTTTCAACCATTGGGGATGACAATGACTACCTTTAATCCTCTTGAAAATTTACCTTATACTGATGGTAAGGATTATGCTGCTACTGAGATGTGTGAGTGGCGGGGTAGAATGATGATTGGAGAAGTGCATGATGAGAATGCATTTTCTTTTGGTGGAGTTAGTGGACACGCTGGTCTTTTTTCTACAATCGATGATTTGAATAAATTTTTGCAAATGTTGTTGAATAATGGACTCTATCAAGGTATCAGGGTGTTATCTTCTAGGGCGGTAGGGTTGATGAGTAAGGATTGGACTCCTAATTTGGATAATCACCGAGGCCTGGGGTGGGATTTGATTAAAAATTCTCATTCTTCTGGCGGGGTATTTTTTAGTGAAGCAGCTTTTGGACATACCGGTTTTACCGGGACATCTATTTGGATTGATCCTCTATTAAAGATAGGAGTTGCTTTATTAACTAATCGGGTTCATCCAACAAGAGAAAATAAGCAAATTATTGCATTCCGCCCATTGTTGCATAATTTAGTTGTTAATTTATTTTGCAATTCTTAAAGAATAAAGTAACAACAAAGAAGGATATTTAAAAAGTTTAAAAACTTGGTAAGTTTTGATTTTTCGGAGGTGAGAAGAGTGAGCCATAAATTTGTAGTTGGTTTAATGTCTGGTACTTCCTTGGATGGAATTGATGCAGCTTTAGTTAAAATAGAAGAAAAACCTTGTTTAAAAGTTGAATTGGTGGAATTTGTTACTTTAGAATACAGCCGAGAAACATATAAAGAAATTTTAATTTGCTGCAATGAACAACTTGGAACTGTTGACAAAGTTTGTAGGTTAAATTTTAGATTAGGAGAATTATTGGCTGATGCAGCCTTGCAAGTTGTAAAAAAAGCAGGCATAAGTTCAGAAGAAGTTGATTTGATTGGATCTCATGGGCAAACCATCTATCATGATATAGGGAAGAAAGACTTTATCTCAACTCTACAGGTTGGTGTAGGAGGAGTAATAGCCGAGAGAACAGGGATTACAACAGTAAGTAATTTTAGGGTTAGAGATGTGGCCGCAGGCGGGGAAGGCGCTCCCTTAGTGCCTTATATCGATTACCTATTATATAATAATTTAGAACATAATCGAATATTACAAAATATTGGTGGGATTGCTAATTATACTTACCTTCCTGCAAAAGCTGATTTTTCTCAGATTAAAGGAACAGATACTGGCCCGGGGAATATGTTGCTTGATGGGGTAGTTTCTATATTAAGTAATGGTCGATTAAATTATGATCAGGATGGCAAATGGGCTAAAGAAGGCAAAGTTTCTAAGGATTTTTTAGTTCAGTTGATGAGACATCCTTTTATCCGGCAAATGGCTCCCAAGACAACCGGTCGTGAAGTTTTTGGCCTTTCTTATGTCAAACGGATTATTGCCCTAGGAAGAAAATTAGGACTAAATAATGCAGATATTATTGCTACTGCTACCGCTTTTGTGGCATATTCCATTGTTGATGCTTACCAAAGGTTTGTTAAAGATAGGATTGACCAGGTTATTATAAGTGGTGGTGGAAGTTATAATCTTACTTTAGTAGAGATGATCCAAGTTTATTGTAAAAAATTGTTAAGTGATAAGCATATAGATATTTTGACTCAGGAAGAACTAGGATTTTCCAGTGAGGCTAAAGAGGCAATTGCTTTTGCAGTTTTGGCTTATCAAACCATGAAGGGAAAGGCTAATAATGTTCCTCAGGTTACCAAAGCTAAAAAACATGTTGTTTTAGGCGATATTACGCCAGGTAGAAATTTTTATGATTATTTAAAATGGTGAGGATATTTATAAAATAAATGTTTGCTATTTCAAGAATAAATTATTTTACTTGATGGAGAAAGTATAGTAAATGGAAATTATTGTACCGATAAAACAAGTACCTGAAACAAGCAATGTGAAAATGGATGAAAAAACAGGAACGATGATTAGAGAAGGTGTAGAAAGTATTATAAATCCACTTGATTTGTATGCTATTGAGACAGCAATTAGATTAAAAGAACAATTCTGTAGTGAAATTACTATCATATCTATGGGACCAAGTAAAGCAATTGAGGCCATAAAAGAAGCAATTGCTATGGGTTGTGATAAGGGAATACTTTTATCAGATAGAAAATTTGCCGGCTCTGATACTTGGGCTACTTCTTATGTGTTATCACAGTGTATAAAGAAGATAGGGAATTTTGATCTTGTATTGTGTGGCGAAAGAGCTACGGATGGTGATACGGCACAGGTAGGACCAGGTATAGCATCATTCCTTGATTTGCCAATATCAACATTTACAAGTGAAATAGTCAGGGTAGAAAAAGACTCAATTCAGGTAAAAAGACTGGTAGAGGGGGGTTATGAACTTTTAGATATAAAATTGCCAGCTGTATTAACAGTTGTAAAAGAAATAAGCAATCCAAGATTGCCAACTTTAAAAGGAAAATTGAAAGCAAAAGAAATAAAGATACCAATATGGGGTCCACAAATTATTGATGCACAAGATGATTGTTTAGGCCTTAATGGTTCTCCTACAAGGGTAGTTAAGATATTTACTCAGAAGATATCAAGAGAAGGAGAAAAATTAATAGTTAAAGATGAAGATGGTTTAAACAAGGCAATAGATAAAATAATGAATTATCTCATTTCCAAAGACATAATATAGGGAGGATTAAAAATGGCCGAAGTGTGGACATTTGCAGAACAAAGACACGGCATGCTAAACGAGGTTTCGTTCGAACTGCTAAACAGAGGGAAAAAACTTGCAGAAAAGCTAAATTCCCCGCTTACTTCAGTAATACTGGGGTACCATATAAGAAAAGATGATGTAGATGAATTAATTTCAAGAGGTGCTGATAAGGTATATGTAGTTGATGATAAACATTTAGAGAATTTTCTTGTAGAACCATATGCAAGGGTTTTAACTTCACTTTTAGGTGAATATAATCCTCATATATTTATAGCTGCAGCTACAACATTGGGCCGAACGCTAATGCCTTATATTGCAATTAAGAAAAAAACGGGACTTACAGCAGATTGCACATTTCTTGATATAGAAGAGAATTCAAATAACCTTTTACAGACAAGACCAGCAATAGGAGGAAATATTCTTGCTACCATAAAAACACCGAATACAAGACCACAGATGGCAACAGTAAGGCCTCATTCAACAAAACCAGCTTTTCCTGATAGAAATAGAAAAGGAGAAGTAATATATAAGAAATATAATAATGAGATTTTTAAATCAAGAACAAAGTTTATAAAATTTATAAAAGATGAGTCGCAGCAGGTAACTGTGCAGGATGCAAAGATAATTGTGTCTGCTGGTAGAGGTATTGGGAAAAAAGAAAAATTTAAGATAATAGATGAATTAGCTGAGATTTTAGATGGAGCGGTCGGTGCATCGCGCGATGTTGTTGATAGAGGCTGGAAAACCTACCCTCATCAAATAGGATTAAGTGGCAAGACTGTTTCACCCTTATTATATATTGCTAATGGTATATCAGGATCTGTTCAACATATTGCAGGGATACAGACATCAGAAAATATTATTGCCATCAATAAAGACCCTGATGCCCAGATATTTAAACTTGCAGATCTTAGTATTGTAGGTGATTTACACGAGATAGTTCCCCTCTTGATTGAAAGAATTAAAGAATATAAGGCAAGAGAGGTCAAAAGATGATATACAATAAAGTTACTTCTGAAGTTATTAAGGAACTTATTGAAATATTAGGCAGTAAAAATGTAATTTACGATAACGTTGAAGCTATGGAACAGTATTCCCATGACGAGG
>JAHIHE010000074.1 GCA_018899995.1 Patescibacteria group bacterium
GATTTTCGCTCCTGAATCCCCTTGTATTTTTCCGTTTGAATATATGTTTCCGTCAATTGTTGAATTATTACTCATTTCAAGACCGCCTTCTCCAATCTGAACCCCGTAATGGAAAGATACGATGTCAGCGGTAATGGTAAGCCGGACCCGAGTTTTTCGGACATTGTTAAGATAAGTGGAAACCGAATCAATTGTAGTTACGCTACCGACTGTGCTAAAACTTTGATTAATGGAAGCTCCGTCAAGGTTCAGAACTCCCGAAGGCAAATCATAATTTTTCAATTTGCGCAAGACCGCGTCTTCGGCGCCCGATTCAGCCGAATAATATGATTGCGCTGAAAAGATAAGATTTTTACTTACTTGCGTTCTGGTAAGAATAATCGCGCTTACGGAAAAGGTAACTATTAAAACCATACCTGTTACCATAAAAAGCGCCAGCAAGGCGGCGAAGCCGAATTCGTTGAGTCCATATTTTTTAATCATACATTTGTCGCGTTATCTCAAAGCTATGGTATTGATAAGATGAATTTTAGAACCAGAAATAAAACTATTTTTCGGCTTAATAAGAATGTCAACTGTTACCGATTCTCTCTGTTTGCTTCCGGGAGAATTCTTGTAATAATAAAAATTGATTGATTCAACTATCATGTCGGGGGAACTCAGCGCGACTGGACTCGCCCCGTCTTTTTTAAAAAAAACCGCGTTATTCTCAATATAGAAATCAACATAGCCGATGTTTTCTCCGGCTAAAACGGTCTGGGTGGTAGCCAAAGACATCTGGTCTCCTTTGGCGGCGTTGAAATTATAATTTCTGAAATTGCTGGTGGGAAGATAAATATATTTTGAATTCCGTGTTTCGTAGGATATCCTCTCCATAATATCGGAGCCGTTATAACTCGCTTCGGTCAGAGCGGTTATCTTGGCATTGGTCTTGGATATAATCATCACGACTTCAATAATGACAACGGATATTATGCCCACCAGAGCGGTATAAAGCAGCATCTCTATCAGCGTATAGCCGCCGCGTTGTTTAGCCCCGTTAGAAGTCGTCTTATTTACTCTTGATGTTGTTTGTTGATGCATAATGTTTTTAGAATATCTCCTATTGTTGTGCTGCGGAAAAAATTATTCAATTTTTTCCGCCCAAGACTTCTAACGGAGTTCATGTTCTAATATAAATTAGCCAAATAAGCGGAAAGGGTAATTTGTTTTGCGGCCCCGCTTTCGGTCCACGAAACATTGGAAGTAATTTTTAAAGTATTGGCGTCTATCGCGCCGCCGCTTGAAACAATATTGTCGTTTGCGTCGCGCTGCGCTTGGGAAGTTGTTATCCATACCGTATATTTGCCGATGTTTTTTGTTCCGGATTGCGCGGCCCATTTCTGCGGGCTTGAGGCGTCTGCCGCAAAATAATAATTTGCTCCCGGCGTCAGGCCGGAAACGCTTGCCCAGCTTGCGTCGCGAATCGCCCGCGCCTGCTCTAAAGACGACTCTGCCAAATACATCGCCTCAACACGGGTGATATTTTGCGCCGTCGCTCTTAAAGACAGGCTGAGATACTGCTCAATGCTCAAAAAAATGCCCGCTCCCACCGCTACAACCAAAATTATCTCAATCAGCCCGAATCCTTTTGTGGTGAGTTGCGTTAAACCGTTTTGCTTAAAGTTATTCACCCCGTTAGAAATGTTATGTTTCTGTGCTTCCATAATTGGTTTTTGTGAATACCCGTTGAAATTTGTAATTTCTAACCCCGTTAGAGATAAATCTCTAAACGGGGCTAACGGGGTTCATAAAAAAAGATTATTGTATTTGCGTCACGCCGCCGTAGAATGAATCGGGAGTCATGGTTACGGTGCCGTCGGCGTTTTCAGTATAGGTGGCGATTTTTTTTACCACTCCGCCGTCAATAAAAGAAACTGTCGCCGACTTCGTGTTTTTAGTGCGGTCGCGCATTATGCAAAGCAATGTAGTTACCGAATCAAGGGCAATCGTGTGAACCCTTATTTCTTGGCCGACACTATCCACGGTAGTCGTACCCTGCCAACTGAAGGATGTTTTATCTCCGTTAAAATATAACGCGGTATCAATATCGTTGGTAACCGTGCCGCCAGCGGCGGTAAACTCCAATCTCAAGGTAGAAGAGTTTTGTATGCTCCACGGAAGTGAAAAATGAATATGGCGGCCGTCAACGAGCGGCGGCGCGGAACTGGCTTGAAACGAGCCGGAACCGGCTTGCGCTTCGGAATTAATTACGATTTGCCTGATTTTGGAATTATCGGTTTTAATCCTTATGCCCACTGTCCCGGAATTGCTTGTGCCGCCGGTCAAGCGGCCAAATATCATATCAATACCTCCGCCCGAAAGAGCGACGTTGTAGATTTCAACATTTGGTGGCGGGTTAAAAATTTGATTTGTTGGCGCGCCATCAACAAAAGCGCCGCCGGAAAAAAGAACAAAGCGATTATTTAAAACATCAAAATGAATCCCATAATTGGAATCATTTAAGGCCCCCAGAGAATAATTTTTCGCCAACTTGATTTTCGCCTCAATCATCTGCCTTGTGTTTTCCAAATTTACATTGTCGGAAAAAGATTTCCATGAGGGAACCGTGAGAACTGCCGCGACGGACAAAACCAAAATTATGACGATAATTTCTATCAAAGTAAAACCCCTTACTCTCTTTGCCCCGTTAGCCCCGTTTAGAGATTTATCTCTAACGGGGTTAGAAATTGCATTTCTAACGGGGTTTGTGTTTAAAAAACTTTTCGCTTCGCTCATACGGTATCGGCAATTGAATACATCGGCTGAATTATGGAAATCGCGAAAAAACCCACGGCAATACCCATAACAATCATTAGAATCGGCTCAATAATCGTGGATAGATTTTTGGTCGTTTCACTGACTTCATCTTCGTAAAATTTAGCCAAATCCAGTAGAATGTTGTCAAGCGAGCCCGTCTCTTCTCCAACCTCAATCATCTGAAGAACGAGAGGCGAATACAAATCGCCAAACTCTCCAAGCGAGTCCTTCAGCCGCAATCCTTTTTCAATGCGTTCGGCCGCTACTCGCGTTGATTCTTGATAATAATAATTGGAAAGCGTTTTGGACACCGTTTTTAAAGCAGTACTTATGGAAACGCCTCCCTTAATCAGCGAGGAGGTGGTTCGGGCAAAGCGCGCGATATTAACCTTTTGGGAAATATCTCCGAAGATTGGAAGTTTTAAAATAATCATATCAACGAATTTGCTGTTTTTGCCCCTTAAAAACAATTTGGCGCTCATTGCCAAAAAAATCAGCGCTGCCAGAATTAAAACACCGTGATTTAAAAACAAATTGCTTAGGGCGATTAAAAATTTTGTTGACGCCGGCAACTCCACATTCATTGATTGGAAAATTAGCGTAAGTTTTGGAATTATGTAAACCATAACAATAATGCCGACCGCTACCATAGCCGTTAAAACCACCGCCGGATAAATCATCGCTCCTTTTATCTTGCTTCTCAGCTCGTAGTCCTTCTTCATTTGTTCGGAAAGAAGCGAAAGAGTGGAATCTAAAGAGCCGCTTAATTCGCCTATCCTGATCATGTTCACAAAAAGATCGTCAAAGACCTCCGGATGAGCGCTTAAAGCGTCGGCAAAAGAGGTCCCTTTCGCGATATCATTGTTTATCTTTTTTACAACTTCCGCGAATTTCGCGTTTTTTGTCTGTTTTTCAAGCGCGGCAAGGGACTTGGACAGAGAGAGGCCGGCCTTCACCATTATTGACAGATGGTGGCTAAACATTATTATTTCAATTTGCGGCACTCTGAATAAATTGCCGAAAACATTGGCGTCTTTTTTCGCGCTATAAGCGGAGTTTGTCATAAAATTGAATTTATTTGAATTATGTAATTCCCCTTCGCAACATTTCGCTTGATATTAGCGCCTTTTCGCTTCTATGTTTTTTAGAAGCGAATCCTTGCGAATATCAGGCGAATCAACGCTAATAAATACAATTCGTAATTGAAAGATATTATTCCTTTACCGCCCTCATAATTTCTTCAAGCGAAGTAATTCCTTTTATCGCTTTAATAAAACCGTCTTCCGCGATGGTGATCATGCCTTCTTCAACGGCCAATTGCTCTATTTGGTCGGCAGTCGCGCCTTTGTTTATGCACGAGCGAAGATTATCCCCGATCTCCAAGACTTCATAAATGCCTACCCTGCCTTTGTATCCTTCTTTGCGGCAGCGCTCGCATCCAGAGGAATGATAAAAATCCATTTCTTCCAATTTTTTGACATTGGAAATTTTCTCCCGATTTATAATTTTTATAATTCTTTCAATTTTAAACTTTTCTCCTATGCTCTTTGTCTCGACTTTTCCAAGTTTGTATGGGCGGCGGCAGTCCGGGCAAAGTTTGCGCACCAATCTTTGGGCAATAATAACGTTGACGGTGGTGGCCACCAGAAACGGCTCCACCTTCATATCCAGAAGCCGCGGCAGAGTCGCAGAAGCGGAATTTGTGTGCAGGGTTGATAAAACCAGATGGCCTGTAAGGGCGGCGTGAATGGCCATCTCGGCGGTATCCTCGTCGCGGATTTCGCCGACCATAATAATATCCGGGTCCTGGCGCAGAAGCGCGCGCAATCCCGAGGCGAATGTCAATCCGATTTTCGGAGATACCTGAGTCTGGTTTACGCGCGGCATGCGGTATTCTATCGGATCTTCCACGGTATTTATGTTGACTTCGGGAGTATTCAATATTTCCAAAAGGGAATAAAGCGTGGTGGTCTTTCCGCTGCCGGTGGGGCCGGTTACAAGAATCATTCCGCTTGGCTTGCCAATCGCTTTTTTAACCGCCTCTATCGACTTCCCCCAAAAACCGAGATTCTCCAGATTAAGCCCCTTTAAATTTTCGTTAAGAAGGCGCATTACCACTTTTTCGCCGTCAAAAATAGGAAGAGTGGAAACACGAAAAGCGATTTTATAATCATCCTTTTCAATTTTAAATCTGCCGTCTTGCGGAAGACGGTGCTCGTCTAATTTTAAATTCGCCAAAACCTTAATCCTGGCCGCTATTCCTTGTTGAACTTGCTTGGGCAAAATCATCGCGTCGCGCAAGACCCCGTCAACCCGATAGCGCACAATGACATCTTTTTCTTCCGGCTCAATGTGGATATCGCTTGCCCCCTCGACAATCGCGTGCAAGAGCAATGTATCCACGATTTTAATTATCGGAATATCCTCGGCTGCATTTTCAAGATCGGTTTTCTGCGCTCCGCTTTTTTCTTCTCCGATAATTTTTAATTCTTTCGCCGGATGGCTCTCTTTTATAATTTCCTCAAATTCCGCTTCCAAACTTTTGTGGTATTGCTTGAGCGCGTTTTTAATTCCGCCCGGCGTGGCAAAACGAGTAATAATATTCAAACCGGTTTTTTTTCTGATAAACTCAAGTGTCTGAAAGTCGTCGGGGTCAAGAAGCGCCACCAAAAGATTATCTCCGTTTTTTCTGAACGCCACGATGCTGTGCTCCCTGGCAATCGGTTCGGGGATCAGCCCTAAAACTTCTTTTGGAATAATTATCGTTTCCAGATTAACAAACGGAACTCCTTTCATATACGCGAGAATTTTGTACAGATCCTCTTCTTTTATTAGGCGCTTCTCCAAAATCAGACTCACGGGGTCGGTTTTTTCCCTTGCCGCGGATTTAAAAACTTCGTCTATTTTTTTCCCGGGCAAGAACTTTGAGTCAATCAAAAATCCTCTTAACTGATTGTTGTCTACGCGCATAGCTTTTTAATTTTGTCCTCAATGCTTTATCGTCATCAATAATTAAAATTTTCCGAGACATAATTTTTAATATCCGTTACGCTCACATTATATCAAAACAGCTGTTTTGTAGCAACAGCCGAAAAATTATCAAGTGAATAAAACGCCGGAGTGAAAAAATAAACCGTGTATTCTGTTTCCTTGTTTAAATTTTCGCTTGAAGATGGATACATAATAATAGAGATCTACTCGGAAACCTGGTTTCCAAGTTTAAAATTCAGGCGTTCTTTCCGTGGCAATGCTTGTACTTAATAGGTCTTCCGTCGGGTTTACTCGCTCCGCACGGGCAGGGAGCGTTGCGGCCCGCCTTCGTTCCCCGAACTTCGGCGGGCAAGCCGACTTCTTTCTTTTTGGTTAAATTATCTTGCGCGGGAGGTTCGGCCGCGGAAGCCGCGCCTGAATAAACCAGCGGCTGCTGGGAATTATTTTGGGGCGGAGCAGTTTCGAACTGGTTTTTCGCCGGCTGTACCGCAACCTTAAAAATCGTATTTGCTATCTGCGAATTTATCGCCGCCAGCAATTTTTGAAAAAGATTATACGCCTCTTTTTTGTACTCAATCAGCGGATCTTTCTGGCCGTAGCCGCGCAAGCCGATTCCCTGGCGCAAATGCTCCACCGTTTCCAAATGTTCAACCCACAATAAATCAATCATATTTAAAACAACCGCCTTCTCAATCTGGCGCATCACTTCGGCTCCGAATCTTTTTTCCCGCTCTTCGTATTTTTCCGCCAACAGCCCGGAGAGGCATCCGATTATTTTTTTTCTGATTTCTTCTTCGTCGCCATGGCTTTCATAAAATCCTTTTAGCTCGCCCTTTATCGGCGCCGGCGAGCCCAAAATGGCAGCCATCGTTTCGGCGATTTCTTTCATATCCCAGGCGCTTCGGCCGCCTTGCGTGTGAAACAGAACGACTTTTTCCGCTTCCGAGGCCAGAATCTTCATAACTTCTTGTTTAAGCGGCTCTTTCCCCGACAAAAACTTGTTTCGCGCGCCGTAAATTATTTCCCTGTGCTTGTTCATCACATCGTCGTATTCCAAAATGTGCTTGCGCAGGTCAAAATTATAGCCCTCTATCTTCGCTTGCGCGTCGCCGATAATTTTTGAAATAATTTGGGCTTCAATCGGCTGGTCCTCTTCAACGCCCAGAGTATCCATCAGGGATTTTATTCTTTCCGCGCCCAAAATCCGCATCAATTCATCCTCCAGAGAAACGAAAAACTGGCTGGATCCCGGGTCCCCCTGCCTGCCGGCTCTTCCGCGCAACTGATTGTCAATTCTGCGCGCTTCGTGCCTTTCGGTGCCCAAAACATGCAAGCCGCCCGAGTTCGCCACTCCTTTACCAAGCTTGATATCGGTTCCGCGGCCAGCCATATTTGTCGCGATGGTAATCGCGCCGCGCTCGCCAGCTTTGGCAATAATCGCCGCCTCGCGCTCATGGTTTTTTGCGTTTAAAACTTCATGCGCCAGTCCTTCGCGAATAAGCATCGCGCTTAAAATTTCCGACTTGCCGATGGAAATAGTTCCCACTAAAACCGGCTGGCCGCTTTTATGCCGCGCTTTTATCTCTTCAGCGACGGCTTTGAACTTTCCTTTTTCAGTTTTATAAATTCTGTCCGGCATATCAATGCGGATCATTTTTTTGTTGGTGGGCGCGACGATAACTTCAAGTTTGTACACTTTGAAAAATTCCTCGGCGCTTGTCGCGGCTGTGCCGGTCATGCCCGCAAGTTTTTTGTAAAGACGGAAGTAATTTTGGAAAGTAATAGTAGCCATCGTCTTGCTTTCTTTCTGCACCGCCACTCCTTCTTTCGCTTCAATCGCCTGATGCAAGCCGCCGGAATACCTTCTGCCAGCCATCAAACGTCCGGTGAAATCGTCAACGATAATCACTTCTCCGTTTTTCACCACATAATCCCTGTCTTTTTTGAAAAGCGCCTGGGCGCGCAAGGCCTCTTCCAGATGGTGCACGAAAGAAATTTTTCCTTCTTCGTAAATATTGCCCATACCCAATTCTTTTTCCACTTTGTCTATGCCGGCGTCGGTAAGTGCCGCGGAGCGCATTTTATGGTCAATGTTGTAGTCGGCGTTTTCTTTGAGCCGCGGAACAATTCGCGCGAATCTTTCGTAAAGCTTTGCCGATTCTTCGTCGGGCGCCGAAATTATCAGAGGCGTGCGCGCTTCGTCAATTAAAATGCTGTCCACTTCGTCAACAATCGCGTAATAAAGGGGCCTCTGGGCTTTCTGCGCCGTGTCCCAGACCATATTGTCGCGCAAATAATCAAAGCCGAATTCATTGTTCGTGCCGTATAGAATATCGCATTGATACGCTTCCCGCCGGCTTATCGCTTGCAGGTTTTCCATTTCCACGGTCACTTCGTTTTTATCCGGCCCGACTTTTGGAACAAACTTATAAGAGGATTCGTGGTTCAAGCATGCCGCGCTCGCTCCCAAAGCGTCGTAAACCGGGCCCATCCAGTTAACATCTCGGCGGGACAGATAATCGTTAACTGTCACCAGGTGGCTGCCTTTTCCGGCCAAAGCGTTCAAGTACAGCGGGAAAACCGCGGCCAATGTTTTTCCTTCGCCGGTTTTCATTTCCGCGATTTTCCCCCGATGCAAAACGATTGAACCCAAAAGCTGGACATCAAAAGCGCGCTGGCATATGGTCCGCCGAGCCGCTTCGCGGCAAGCCGCGAACGCTTCTGGCAAAATGTCATCCAATGTTTTGCCTTGAGAAAGCAGCGCCCTAAATTCCGATGTTTTCGCTTTCAGCGCTTCGGGACTTAGCTTTTCATATTCTTCCTCAAACGAATTGATTTTTTCAACGGTCGGCGCCAGTTTTTTAATGTATTTTTCGTTGGCGTCGCCGAAAATAAGAGAAATTATTGACATAAAATATTGCCTAAAAACTTTATTTTTTCTCCGGGCTTAATCGTACCGGTTTTAATAATCCCGGCAGATTTTTCCTCGCTGGCCCGCTTCGCCATAGCTTCAACAAGACGAGCAGGCGCGGCGCCGTCACCGGACTTTTTTGCCGGCTTAAAGCTTTCTGGCTTGTTTTTCACCGCTTCTTCCAAAGAAATGAATTTTTGCCGCGGGGCGCTTTGGCCGCCGATGCCAGGCGAAGCGGCTGACCTGCCTGCTGGTAGGCAAGACTGGCGGATATCTTTCAAACAATCGCGGCAATAGGTTTTTCGCCTCGGGTCCGGTTCAAACGGAACTTTTATTTTTTTAAAGCATTTTTGGCAAACCGCGTCATAATATTTTCTGTTGTCTTCAGCCATAGGAATTTCCCTGTTTTCTCTCTTGGCGCCCGAATTTTTTCCGCCAGCCGGTGAATTTGCTTTTGGCAAAGCATCAGTTTCGCTTTCTATTTTTTTATTTGCGGAGTTGGCGTTGTTTTCGTTTTCACTTACAAGCCCGCTCCAGCGCATAATCTTTTCTTCAATAACCGCCCGGGGAGTCGCGAACTTTTCCCGCGAGATTTTGATTATTTTCTCTCTGTTTCCCTTTTTTAGCTCTTCGGAAAGCGGCGGCAGATTGGTCGCCGAAAAAGCGTCGCTAGTCACCCCGTCAATCATCAGTTTCAGATAAACATTGTATTTGGCCAGATTCACCAGGTCATTCATCATAAAAACCGGTTCAAATTCCTTTTCCAGATATTCAGCGTCGGTCGCGCCCACGCGAAAAGTGATTATAGTTCCCACATTTCCGAAAACCGCGTCGCGAACCACGGTGTTTTGGTCCGTAGCCAATTGCCCGATATACTGGTGCGCGATAGTCAGATTAAGCCGGTATTTTCTCGCCTCTGAAAGAATATTGGCGAATGATTCGGTCGCGAAGTTTTGGAACTCGTCAACATAGAGGTAAAAGTCCTCGCGCTCGCTTTCCGCCATATCCACCCGAGACATAGCGGCAAGCTGGATTTTGGTAATCATCATCGCGCCCAGAAGCGCCGAATAGTCCTCGCCGATTCTGCCTTTTGCCAAATTGATAATCAGAATTTTTTTCTTGTCCATCACTTCACGCAAGTCAATTAACGACTTTGTCTGGCTTACAATGTTTCTCACTAAAGAACTGGACAAAAACTGCCCGATTTTGTTTTGAATCGGCGCGATGGCTTCTGCCTGAAACTTGTCCGGATAGCGTGAAAATTCGTCAACCCAGAAAGACCTTACCACTGGATCAGTGATTTTTTTCACGACTTTCTGGCGGTAGGACTTATCAACCAGCATCCGCGGAACGCCTAACAAAGTGCTGCCCGGGTATTCCAAAAGCGCCAGAATCGCGTTGCGCAAAACATATTCCAGGCGCGGACCCCAGCTGTCCGCCCATATTTTTTTAAACACGCCGATAAGCCCGGAAGCGACCAGGTGCCGGTTTTTTGAGTCAACTTTTTCCATCACATTGAAAGCAATCGGCCAATCAATGTCCGCGGGATTGAAATAAATCACATCATTAACGCGGCTGGAGGGAATGTAATCCAGCATTTTTTCCGCGAAATCGCCATGCGGGTCAACCAAAGCAATACCGTTGCCGCTGGCGATATCGGAATACACCATATGCTCAAGCATAGTTGTTTTTCCCATGCCGGTCTTTCCGATAATATAGATATGTCGCCTGCGGTCGTCTTTTTTGATTCCGAACCTCTGTTTTTGTCCGCGATAATTTGTTTCCGCGAAAAAAGTTATTTCATCAGGCATAAAAGTCACTTAAAATTTATCTCTTCATTATATTATCTTCGTTATTTTTATTAATAATCTTTAACTTTTTATATTTATTTCTAAATCCGAAATCCTAAACACGAAATTCTAAACAAATTCCAAAACCCAAGCTACAAATCACAAACAAAGCACAAATATAATTTATTATAGAGTTTGTAATTTGCTAATTGTGTTTTGTTTGGAATTTGAGATTTGTGATTTGTTTAGGATTTAGATATTCGAATTTAGGATTTGCTGATTTTATCCATATGGATAAAATCAGCCTATCGGCAATTCTCTCGGCGATTCGGACTTGCGCGCCTGAACCCTTGGCGTCTGCGGCGCTTCCACGCCGATTGTCGGGAAATGGTACAAAGTCGCGAGTTCTTCCAAGTTCAGGACAAAACCTCGCTGATAAAAATCCCTGCGGCGGTAGCGGTTAACCAGCAAGCGCTTGCGGATATTTTTTCTCATCTCAGTGATCACATAGTAAGCCGATGTTTTTGTTCTGCCGTCAACCGCAAACATATTCAGGTTTTGGGAAGTGAACTGGTGCAAAGGTCCCATTACCGAGAAAAATCCTTTCGCTTTGTTAAAAACTTTTTTCCTCCCGATATAAAACCAGCGAATCATTGTTTCAAAGCCGACTTTCGCGACATTTTTTTCAATCGCTTCCACAACTTCCTTTTCTCCGGGAGACAAAAACAGCATCAAGCTTTCCGGCAAATTCGGCAGTTCTTCTTTTTTGTATTCCAGCGCCTCAAAAGGCGCGAATCTCAAATTTAAAATTATATCCGACAAATCCTTTTTCGCTCCAGTGAAAAAAGTCGTCTTCTTTTTTATTTTTTTGCCGATTAATTTTGCCACGATCTCTGCCGCGTCTTTTTTCCAGTAATCGTCAACCGGCCGGATTAAAACCTGAAACCATGTCTGCTCGCCCGGATTATGCTTGCCGAATTCTTCTATGAACGCCGCTATCGGGTCAATCAATTCGCTGGTTATTTTTTCCTGAAACTGGTTGTATGTGCGCACTGGGTAAGCGTCTTCTTTGTCCAAAATCATTTCCGCGCCCCAGATATCCCAGTTTTTATCGGGAAAATCAGTCGGTCCGACTTTAGCGTAGTCCTCGGCTTCTTTTATCTCGGCTTGCGGGTATTGGGCGTAAATTTGCGCTTCGGCCAAGTCCTTCATTTTTTCCGGCACATACATAAAAAAATAAAATCTTCCGTCAATTCCCGCGAGTTCCAAGCTGAAATACGACTCTACCACGCCCTTTAAATAAATATCAAAATCCGTGTCAATAGCGCCGCCTCTGACCGCGTATAAACCGGTAAGGATATGCTCAAAAATCTGCGGGCCTTTTTCAATGCCTGCCTGAACTTTGATTTCCAGCAGAAGCCACTTCATCTCCCGCGCGGCTTTTGCCATAATATAATTCATCCACACGGTTTCAAAAATAATCAAAAGAAACGCCGGCGCGAACAGCCACCAGTAGTCGCGCAGGACCAGATACATATTTTGTATAATTTCTAAAAACGGAGGCATAGCCAAAAAATTTTAATTTCTAATTTTTTTCTAATCAATTTTAAATTTTAAAATAGAGATAACCCGGATAATACTTAAAATTTTAAATCATCATATTTAGGCGCCTCGCTATGACATTTTTTGAGTTTAGCGCCGATAGGCGTCTAAATTTGAGCGAGACACTAATAATAAAAAGTTTTAATATGGAGTACCTGTCGAGCGTATGATTTAAAATTTTAAGCATTATCCGCACCAC
>JAHIHE010000075.1 GCA_018899995.1 Patescibacteria group bacterium
AACGACGCGCGAGGGCCATTTAAGGGAGGAATCAGATACTCACCCCATGTTTCAATGGACGAAGTGGAGGCGCTGGCAATGTGGATGACATGGAAAACCGCGGTGGTCGGGATTCCTTACGGCGGAGCCAAGGGCGGAATCATTGTTGACTCAAAGAAACTTTCAAAAGGCGAACTGGAAAGATTGTCCCGCGGATATGTTCGGGCGATTTACAAATTTATCGGGCCGGATATTGATGTGCCGGCGCCGGATATGTATACCACTCCGGAAATTATGGCTTGGATGGCGAACGAATATTCAAGAATAGTTGGCGAAAATACTCCCGCGTCTTTTACCGGGAAACCGGTGGAAGTCGGCGGCTCGCTCGGCAGAAGCGATTCCACTTCGCTTGGAGGGGTTTATGTTTTGGAAGAGGCGTTGAAAAAGCTCTCCGCCTCCTGCGGAAAAAAAGGAAAGAGCCACATCACTGTTGCGATTCAAGGAATGGGCAATGTCGGCGCGAATGCGGCAAAGATTCTATATAAGGACGATTATAATATTTTGGCGGTATCCGATTCAAGAGGGGCGATAGTAAAAAAATGTCAAATGTCAAATGTCAAATGTCAAAAATTAGATTCAGAAATCGGAAAATTAAATATTGATGAAGTTTTGGAGTTTAAGAAAAAAACCGGCTCGGTTGGCGGATTTCCGGGAACAAAAAAGATTACAAATGAAGAATTACTGACTTTGCCGGTTGATGTTTTGATTCCGGCCGCCATGGAAAACCAGATTACCGCCCAAAACGCGAAAAATATTAAAGCGAAAATTGTTTTGGAACTTGCCAATGGTCCGACAACTCCGGAGGCGGATAAGATTTTGGACAAAAAAGGAATTTTGGTAATTCCCGATATTTTAGCCAATGCCGGCGGGGTCTTGGTAAGCTATTTTGAATGGGCGCAGAATCGGATGGGTTATTATTGGGATGAAGCGGAAGTCAATGAAAAATTAAAAAAACAAATGGTGAAATCGTTTGCCGAAATCTGGAATTATAAAGAAAAATACAAAGTTGATATGAGGACAGCGGCAAATGTTCTGGCGCTGGAAAGAGTGGTAAGGGCGATGAAGTTGAGGGGAGTGTGAGGGGAAATTTCTAATTTCTAATTTCTAATGAATTTTCAATTTTTCCGCCTGCGGCGGACCCTCCGCAGGCGGGCAATTTTCAATGAATTTTTTAATTTTAAATTTTCAAATAAAACTGCTTGTCATTGCGAGGAGTCAGCAGGCGACGAAGCAATCTCGTGTTTAAGAAAAAATTGAATAAAATAAAAAACGACCGCATGATTTTTAATCAGTGACGGTCTTTTAATATATATTTAGTCGCTGCATTTATACGCCGCTTGGCAAGCGGCAAAGCGTTCCGGATGGGTTTTTCTCACAATCCGCTTTTCTATCCGCTATGGCCTTTAATGCGGAGTTTACATTAGCGTTTACAATATCTTCATTTGGCATATTACCTCCTTTTTTCTTATTTATAATGCTACTTTACGATTTTAATATTTTTAATATTGTCAAGAAGCGGGATTTTTGCTATAATAATGTCAATATGATAAGTATTAAAACCGCTACAATAAAATTTAATCCTCGGCAAAAAGCCCGATTCAAAAAATTGGGGGTTGACGCGATTTATCTCTTTGGCTCTTATGCCCAAGGGCTGGAAACTCCGATTTCCGACATTGATATCGGCGTTGTTTTTTCGCATCCCGAAAAGTACAGAAACAATACTATGGACGCCTATCTTGATTTATACGATATTTTTACCGATATTTTTCCGAAAATCAAACAAGTTGATATCATTTTTCTCCAGCTTGTGCCGTTGAAATTGCAATATGAAGCCGCGATAAAAGGCAAAGCGCTTTATGAAAGTTCAGACGAGAAGAGATTCAGTTATCAGGAAGAAGTCATAAAAAAATACGCGGATTTAAGATATTTTTATAATATTCGTTATAAAACAATTTTAGAAAGGATTTAATTATGCGCGATTTAAAACTGGATAGAGAAATAATTTTAGAAAGATTCGATATTATCCAAAAGTCATTGAACAGATTGGAAAAGTTAAAGCTTTTAAGCAAAGGAAAATTTTTTTTGGATGATAATTTTGCGATCGCGGAACACTACTTGCGCTACGCGCTGGAAGCCATTTTTGACATTTGCGCCCATATTTTGGCGCGCATTCCCGGCGTCAAGGCTGATGAATACAAAGAAATGGCGCTTGAAATGGGAAAGCAAAGACTTGTCCCGAAAGAATTCGCGAAAAAAAATCTTTACGAGATGGCCGGCTACAGGAACAGGTTGACTCATTTCTATTTTGAGATCAAGCCGGATGAAATGCGCAAAATCATCCAAGAAGATTCAGGCGACTTCAAAATTTTTATGAAGCATATTAAAAAGATTCTTTAAGCGGTGAAGGCGATAAGGTTGATGGGGGTGTAGGAGAAATAATTTTCAATTTTCAATGAATTTTCAATTATTAAATTTTCAAACAAAAAATTAGGACAGTATTTATTTACTGTCCGGCTTTATTTCCCTTTTTTTTCGCTGTTCTTCTCGTACCTTTAGATTTATAGTTTGTTTCGTATTTCTCACCGCCTTAGCGGGATCCCGCTGTGGCGGGAGATATTCGAATTTCGGATTTTAATAATTCGGCATTAAACATTGATTAGAAATTAGAAATTAGAAATTAGAAATTTTCGATAGTTATGCCAAAAAAACGAATATATTTAGACAACGCGGCGACCACTCCGGTTGACCCCGCAGTTTTAAAGGAAATGATGCCGTATTTCAGCAAGAAATTCGGTAATCCTTTTAGCGTGCATAGCTTTGGTCAGGAAGCGAAAGTGGCGATAGATAACGCCCGCGAACAAGTTGCGAAATTCTTAGGTTGCTCGGCTGAAGAAATATTTTTTACCAGCGGCGCCACAGAATCCAATAATTGGACAGTGAATGGAATTTTAAAGAGCGTTAAGCAAAGCCTAATTGCGCAAAAAACAGGCAGTCAATTTTCCCCGCATCTGATTATTTCAGCCATTGAACATCACTGCGTTTTAAACAGCTCTCTTGCCGCTCAAAAAGCAGGAGTAAAATTGACAGTGATTCGTCCCAAAAGAAATGGCGCTGTAAGCGTCAACGATGTCGCCAGCGCGATAGGCGAAAACACGGTTTTGATTTCCATAATGTATGTGAATAATGAAGTCGGAACAATCCAGCCGATAAAAGAAATAGGCGAAGTGGTGAAAAGGGTTAAAAGCGAAAGAGCGAAAAATGGCAGCAAACTGCCGATATATTTTCATACCGATGCCGTGCAAGCCGCGAATTACTTAAATTGCAAAGTTGATTATCTGGGAGTGGATTTATTGACCTTGTCAGCTCACAAAATTTACGGGCCAAAAGGCATTGGCTGTTTGTATATTCGCCGCGGAATAAAAATCGGCCCGAGCCAATACGGCGGCGAGCAGGAAAGCAATTTGCGCGCAGGTACGCATAATGTGCCCGGAATCGCGGGCTTGGGAAAAGCGATAGCCCTAATTGAAAAGCACAAAAAATCGCTTCCAAAAATGAAAAAACTCCGCGATAAATTAATCAACGAAGCTTTAAAAATTGAAAGCAGTCAGCTTAACGGTTCACGCGAATTGCGCACCCCCAACAATGCCAATTTCAGTTTCAAGGGGGTGGAAGGGGAGAGCTTGATTATTTCCCTTGATATGACCGGCATCGCCGCTTCCACCGGTTCGGCCTGCTCTTCCGCCTCGCTTGAGCCGTCGCATGTCCTTACCGCGATGGGAATTCCGGCGGAAATCGCTCATAGCAGTTTGCGGCTTACGCTGGGAAAGGATACCACGGAGCGGGATATAAATTATGTGATAAAAACATTGCCGCCTATTATTGAGCGGCTGAGAAAAATTTCCGGAAGAAAGTAGTTTGGTGTTTTAGAAAGCCATGATAATTAACGACCCCAGCATACCGAAAATCACCAGAGAGACAATAAGTATTGTTATTGCTTTTATTATCTTTTGTTTTTTCATGCCTGATTAAAAGTAATGTTTGATTTTTCTTACAAATTAAATCCCGGCGAGCGGTTTGTGGCGATAGCGCGCAAGCACTGGTTTTTAATCGCGCCGAAATTATTGGAATATTTAATCATTGTAGCGCTTCTTGCGTTGTTTGTAAACAAGTTTGTTCCTTTTCGGTGGTCAATGATTGTTATTCCGACAATAGTCGGCGCTTATCTGTTGTATTTTGCTTATCGCTGGATTTTATGGCGCGCTGACTACTATATTCTTACCAGCGAGCGCATTATTAAAATTACCCAAAAAGGAATTTTAAGCCGGACGCTGAACGAAATAGCCATATCTGATATTGCAAACGCGGTTTCGGGTATCAAGGGGATTGCGGCCACATTGTTTGGATTCGGCACGATAAAAATATTTCTTAAAAACGGCGAAGTTTTCAACCTCAAAAACATAGCGGAGCCGGTAAAGATTTATCAGGCGATCATAAAGCTAAAAGAATTAAGTAGCCCCTAAAAAACACCACATCCAACCATTTTCGCAAATGAATAAGTAAATGTTTAAGCCAATTTTAAATTTCAAAAAGATATTTTTGATAGTTTTTTAGAGGCTACTTAAACGAAATTACGCAATGAAAAAATATTTTTCCCACAAATCTTCGGATTCAAAAAGGCCGCTCGCGCGTCTTCTGGGGTCCGGAATTTTTCTCGCAATCGGGCTGGTTATTTCCGTTTTTGTTTTTTCCGGATTTTTAAAAATTACCTGGCAAAAAATGGAAATCCAGCGGGAAATTGACAAACTGAAAACAGAAGCGGGAAAGCTGGAAACGGACAATAAATATTTGTCAGACATACTTGACTATATCGGCTCCGACAGCTTTAAAGAAAGGGAAATGCGGCTGAAGCTGAATTTGCAGAAAGAAGGCGAGAAAGTGATAATCATCTATGGCGAAAGCGGCGCGATGAAAACCGGGCAAAACACGATAAATGAAAGCGAAAATTCCGCCAACAGGCCGAATTATAAAAAATGGTGGGATTATTTTTTTGGAAAAAAGTAAAAAATTGCGAGTGTAGTATAATGGCAATACGCGACCTTCCCAAGGTTGAGTCGAGGGTTCGATTCCCTTCACTCGCTCAAAAAAATATAAGGGCTAATTCGCCCTTATATTTTTTATTCAATTGTTTCAAATTTAATTTTTCTTCCCGCATTATCTTTTAATTCAACCCAACCCAAACCATTTTTTATATAGTGGGTAGTAATAATTACAAGATTTAAACTGCACATCTATGTTAAAAAATTTTAATGCGAATGTCAAAAGTTATAATTATAAAAATAGTATGGTAATACATATTACCATACTAAAGTCAAGGGTATGTTGATAAAAAATAAAAAAAGTCATCCATAATTTATAAAAGGTAACATATTGTTAAAATTAAATTCATCTCTCATAAACCTAACTTATCTCCACACATTTGTCCTTTCTCTGTCGGTAAGTGTCTATTCCGCAGTCCTCGTTTTTCTGACAATATTTTGGCCCGCTAATCCATCCCATACAAATCAATATCAATCTCTCCTTTAAAAACCAATTTTCCTTCAAGGATTTCTAAATTATCAATCCTGGCTGACTTGATATATTTTTCGTTCAATTCTCGATTGATTTTTACTATCTCAAGCTCTATTTCCTCAATCGTTCTTTCAATTGCAAACTTTGGCAAAGGAAGATTTCCCAAATAAACTTTTTCAATCCCCATGTCAATTCCCATTTCGCCTATGTCTAAAGGAATACTTAACTCATTTTCTTCTGCTCCGAGAATTTTACCGAAAATTGTAATGTCCGCTTCAGTTGGTTGAAAAATATGAGCTGAGGCAATGAATCTTCCTTTTTCAAATTTAATTTGAAAATTCTCAAATAAGGAACAAACATCAGAAACTTCTGGAGGAATCTCCTCAGAAGGTGATTCTGGTGCCAGAGGAAGTTTCTCTGGTCCCGACGGTCCCTGAGGCAGTTTTTCTGATTTCTCTCTTTTTTCTGAACATATTAGATTAATCAAGGAAGTAAGTTCAACATCAGTAACTTCAATGTCGTGAATAACCCAACTCGCGGGCTGCATTAAAGGCGCTGGTCCTTTAAAAAGTTTTTGCTCTAAATTTAAAACTGCTTCGGGGCTACTTTGGATTCCCAAATCACTGATTCTTTTTTGGTAAAATATATCTGAAAAAATTGGAATTTTTAAAACACTGGCTTTAGCAAGCAAAATTCCGCTTCCAAGAAAAATAATGGCAATTATAATAACCACAATCCAAATTTTAGAAAAAGTTTTAGTATCCATAAAAATGCGCGTTAAAATTTTAAAGTTTTAATCTTTTTTAAAATAAGAGAGTGTTATAAAAATATTGCACTCTCTTTCGCATGGTTCACCTGACCGGGGTAGTATATTCACACCAGCCTTTCCCATTAATGCCACCGACTTGGACATCGCAGACTTGCTCGTAGACCCTAATCCCGGGCAGCGGTATTTCCATTGTTTTTTTCGCATCAGTTTTTATACTGATACCATATGGCGTTTTTGTTCTTCTGTCCATAATGGTAATACTCATCTGTGTTGGATACTTATTACTATTACGGTTGTCGCTATAAGTGTAAGCGATTTGTTCACTTTGTATCAGATCGTACTGACGATCTTTGTGGGCAAAATGGGTTTTGCCGCCGACAATTTTATTGTCGATCAATAAACCGCCTAGTGTCATTGACGCTTCCTCTTTTGGATCATTTGCCTGCATCCATACCCATGGATACTGTTCAAATTTCCAACTTCCCCAGTTGTGATCGTGGTACCCTTTGCCTTCCACTTTATAGGTTTTTCCATTTATCCCTACGATGCCAGAAACTTTGGCATTGGGCATATACACTAACCAATGAATTGGGTCAGTACCATATACTTCGGGGTCCCATGGTTCTCCAATTAATTCGTAATTAAGCCCCCACCAGATATAACCGCCGTTTTCGCTGTGATACCCAAAGCCAAGTATTCTATATTCGGTGGGACTTACAGCCCATGCATGGGCAAAAGTCTTCCTGTTATCCATTGTGATGTCGCACATCTCGGTGCTGGCAGACGATTCTAAAAGCGAATACTTCTCCGCTACCGATACCTGCTCATTACCGACAAATGCGTTTGCTGTGACACTGCGACTAAATTTGTTTTGATTGTAGGTAAAGAACATCTGGAGATCTTTCTCGTTATCATAGAGATTGAAGTACCACCATTCTTTATACTGTGAATCATTGGCCGAGTAGTCGTTCCAATGACTCGCGTCTTTTTTCAACAAGTCGTTATTAGCAGCACTCAGCGGAATTGCTAATAATATAACTATAGCCGCCGCCAACATCTGACTTAACCTTAACTTTGGTTTCATTTCTATCTCCTCTCCTTGTCGGATTTTTAGATCTTCCGACAAAACTGCTTAAAATAAGCCATAATTTAAGCAATTTTGTCAGAAGATCAAGATATTAACTTTTCAAAGTGCTAAAACCCTCCTTGGTATACTGAAAGATATACCTACTTTCCCTTTTTGTCAAGACCTCTCTGTTGATAAAAAATAAAAAATGGGATATAATACAAAAATAGCGTTACTTGCCGGTTTTTTGCCGAAGTAGCTCAGCTGGTAGAGCAATGCTTTCGTAAAGCAGAGGTCGTGGGTTCGATTCCCACCTTCGGCTCAAGATAGGAAATATATTGTTGGTTTCCGTCTTCGGCGGACCCGCCGCAGGCGGGCAATTCCGACCATCGGCTCATAATAATTAATTTAACAAAAAACTATGGAAAAACCAAATGTGAGGATTCTTTATCTTTATGCTTTCGCGCTGGTGGGATTGGCGCTGGTAACCGCGGGCACGGTTAGGATTATGGATTTAGGACTTAAAATGTATGTTTTTAAAAAAGCCGACCAGATGCAAGATTATAGAAATATGCCTCCTTATCCGCCGATTATCATTGAGCAGAAAACCGATGGTGTGAAATACTCGGAAAAAATAACTCCGGAGCAAAAAACCGCGCTTGATAATTGGGTCAGCGAGTTTAAGTATTGGAATGAAAACCAGAAAAAGATTGATTATCTCGCGAGCAATCGCCAGCGCGCCGCTTCTAATTCCCTCGCGATGATTTTAATCGGTTTGCCGCTTTATCTTTATCACTGGAGAATTGTCAAGAAAGAGGCGGGCGAAAGCGCAAATAATATTTAATATTTCTATTAGGCCAATTCATGAAAAACATTTTAAGCATAATCAAGGACTCAAATTATAGCTTTTCATTATTTGATAAGTCTTTGGTTGATGAACTGGAACGAAATATAAAAATTAAAGAAGGAAAGCCGTATGTTGTTTGCGTTATCCGCGGCAAAGAAATTATTTTGAAGCCGGAGGAAGTTGTCCGCCAGCTTTATTTGATGAAGTTAATCAGAGAATATGGCTATCCGAAAAAAAGAATCGTCCTTGAACACTCAATCAATTTTGGCCGAGAAATAAAATCCGCTGACATTGTTATTTTTGATAAAGACCGCCCGACTGTTGAATACATCATCGTTGAGATTAAAAAGCCGAAACTTCAAGACGGCAAAAATCAACTTCGTTCGTATACTAACGCCACTGGCGCGCCGATTGCCGTCTGGACCAACGGCGGACAAATTTCACATTACAACCGTAAAGACCCGAATTATTTTGAAGATATTACCGATATTCCTAAAGTCGACCAAACTTTGGAAGATATTTTAAAAGAAAGATTTACTCTCAAAGATTTAATTGTAAAAGATAAAATTCCGAACGAGGGCAAATCGCTCAAATCCATTATTCAGGAAATGGAAGATGAGGTTTTGGCAAATGCCGGCGTTGATGTTTTTGAAGAAGTTTTTAAGCTTATTTTTACCAAGCTTTACGATGAAAATAAAAGCCGAAAAGATAAAGAAATTATAAACTACTTTTTGAAAGGCAAAAATTATTCAATGGTCGCTGAACCGAAAGTTGTCTATGGCAAAGAAAATAAGAATTCTTATGATGAAATAAAAGAAAAGGTTGCGGAAATTGACGACTCCAATTTCCGGATTTTAGAATTTAGGAATACAGGCCAATCTGAAGGAGAATTAAAAAAGAAAATCCAAAAACTTTTTGACGAAGCCAAAGCCAAATGGCCCGGCGTGTTTGACGAAGCAAGCCAAATCCAGCTTTCGCCGTCCCACCTTTCCATTAGTGTATCCAGCTTGCAGGATATTAAACTTTTTAATTCCAATTTGCAAATAATTGATGAAGCGTTTGAATATTTAATTAACAAATCAGCAAAGGGAGAAAAGGGGCAGTATTTTACGCCACGCCATGTGATTGATATGTGCGTCAAAATGCTCAATCCAAAAGCGGGCGAATATATGATAGACACTGCTGCCGGGTCTTGCGGATTTCCCGTGCATACCATTTTCCAAATCACCGGACATCTTTTTCAAAACACGGATATTTCCGAAGAAGAAAAAGAAAATGTGCTGAAAGTTTTCGGCATTGATTTTGACGAGAAAGTCGTGCGCGTCGCTCGCACGCTAAACTTGATTGCCGGCGATGGAAACACCAATGTTCTGCATCTAAATAATCTCGATTATGATCGCTGGAATGAAACCATTAGCAATCGCGAGTGGCTGGAAGTATACGGCGGAGGATTAAAACGGCTTGAAGTTTTGCGAAAAGATTCCGCTTCATACAAAGAATTTAATTTTGATATTTTAATGGCTAATCCGCCGTTTGCCGGCGATATCAAAGAATCTCGCATAATCCATAAATATGATCTTGGCTATAATGAAAAAAATAAGCCGAAATCAAAAGTCGGTCGCGATATTTTGTTTATTGAAAGAAATCTAAATTTTCTCAAGCCTGGTGGAAGAATGGCTATCGTCTTGCCACAAGGCAGGTTTAACAACACTTCTGATAAATATATTCGTGAATATATTGCCGAAAAGGGTCGGATTTTGGCTGTGGTTGGGCTTAATGTGAATACTTTCAGACCACATACTGGAACAAAAACGAGCGTGCTGTTTGTGCAAAAGTGGAACGATGATTCAAAAAAAGGGCCGTTTTGCAAAAAAGCGGAAGATTATCCGATTTTCTTTGCGGTTTCGGAAAAATCCGGCAAGGATAATTCCGGCGAATATGTGTTTGTGAAAAATGGCAATGGCCAGCCAAAACTGGATAAAAACGGCCATTTGGTTATTGACCACGATTTGCATAATCACAATAGCGAACTACCTGACGGAGTGGCGGAAAAGTTTATTGAATGGGCAAAAAAAGGAAAATTAAGTTTTTGGAAATAGAGTATGAATAAAAATAATTTGCAAAAAGGCGGAATAGTTATCTATAAAATCTCAAAAAACGAGGTGGAGTTGAGGGTTCGTTTTAAAAATGAATCGGTTTGGCTTAGACAAAATGAAATAGCGTTGCTTTTTGATAAGGAAAGATCGGTGATAACCAAGCATATTAAGAAAATTTTTGCCGATAAAGAGGTGGATAGTAAAAGCAATGTGCAAAAAATGCACATTCCAAATTCCGACAAGCCAGTGGAATTTTACAGTTTGGATGTGATTTTAGCCGTTGGCTATCGTGTAAATTCATCTCGCGCTATTCATTTTCGAAATTGGGCTACTAAAATTTTGAAGCAATATTTGATTAAGGGTTATGCTATAAATAAAAAACGACTTTTGGAAGCACAAAACAAATTTCATGAATTGCAAGAAGCGGTTTTATTTTTGCAAAAGCAGTCAAAAAAAGAATTGCTGTCAGGACAAGAGGCGGAAATTTTAAACTTACTTGCTGATTATTCAAAAACCCTTTCTTTACTTGAGCAGTACGACAAAGGGCAACTGGCGGACAAAAAAGAGCAAAAAACAGAACTTATTTTGGATTATAAGGCTTGCGTAAATATCATTGCGGAGATCAAAAAAGAATTAATGATTAAAAAAGAAGCCAGCAGTCTTTTTGGCAATGAGGCAGGCAGAGGATTTGAGGGAATTATCAAAAATTTATATCAGACTTTTGGCGGCAAAGAACTCTATAAAACTATTGAAGAAAAAGCGGCTCATTTGCTTTATTTTACTATTAAGGACCACTATTTTACTGACGGCAATAAACGTATTGCGTCGTTTTTGTTTGTTTATTTTCTGGATAAAGCAGACTATCTTTTCAAAAAATCCGGCGAGCGAAAAATCAATGACAACGCTTTAACGGCATTGGCGCTTTTCATTGCCGAAAGCGACCCGAAGGAAAAAGAAATTATGATTAAAATTGTCAAAAATTTACTCGCGGAATAGAAAAGTTTATTGAGTGGGCAAAAAAGAAAAATTAAGTTTTTGGAAATAAATTTAGTTTTAAAATATTATGAATCAAGAAGAACGAGCCAATTATATTAAAATCATTGAGGGTAGGGAAAGTGCGTTAGAGGAGGGTGAAAAACGCACCATAGAGCTTATGCTTAAAAATATTGACCATAAGCGAGCATTTTTGGGAACT
>JAHIHE010000076.1 GCA_018899995.1 Patescibacteria group bacterium
AACCCTTTTTCTTTCAATTCTCTGCCAATGGGGCCGAAAATCCTTGTCCCCTTCGGTTCTTTGTTGTCGTCAATAATCACAACCGCGTTATCGTCAAATCTTATGTAAGTGCCGTCCGGCCGCCTCAAGTTTTTCTTCTGCCGTACCAAAACCGCTTTCGCGACCTCGCCCTTTTTCACTATGCCTCTTGGCGCGGCGTCTTTCACTGAAATTACGACAATGTCGCCCAGTTTGGCGTATCTGTGCCTTGTTCCGCCCAAAACGCGGAAACATCTGACCCTTTTCGCGCCTGAATTGTCAGCTACTTTTAAATATGTGCCTACTTGAATCATAAATTCAATTTAACAACTAAACAATTTAGCAATTTAACATCAGTAATTAATTTTGCTTAATTGTTATGTTGCTAAATTGCTTTCTTGTTTAATTGCTTAATTGTTTTTACTTTTCCAACCACTATCCAGCGTTTTTCTTTTGACAAAGGCCTTGTTTCCCTGATTATGACTTTATCGCCTTCTTTATATTCGTTCTTTTCGTCGTGGGCCTTGTATTTTTTGCTTACCAGATATTGCTTGCGGTATTTGGCGTGCGTTTTCATCCTGTCAATTTTAACCACAACGGTCTTTTTCATTTTCGCGCTCATTATTACCCCGCGCAATTCGCGCGTCTTTTTTATTGAATTATTTTCTTGTTTCGGCATAATTTTGTAAATTTATGTTAATTTTATTTTTCAAAGCCGGGGGATTTTTGTTTTGCAGCGCCTTCCTGTAATTCGCGCTCCCGGACAATAGTAAGGATTCTGGCAATCATTTTTCTGCCTTTCTCCACCCGGGAAAAATCTTTCAGCTTGCGGTTGGCAATTTCAAATCTCAGATTTAACAACTCTTCCTGTTTTCCAGCAAGCATTTTCTTCAATTCTTCCGATGTCTTTTGGCGTAAATCTTTTACTTTCAGCCCGTTAGAAATTTTTGCACTCATAGTATATATTTATATATTTTTATCACCCGTTATGGTCGTTTATTTCTAACGGGCTTATATTTTATTTTTTTCAATAAATTTGGTTTTTATCGGCATTTTGTGCGCCGCGAGCCGAAACGCCTCTTGGGCGATTTCCCGGCTTACTCCGTCAATTTCAAATAAAATCCTGCCCGGTTTGACCGGCACGACAAAGTGATCCACCGAGCCCTTTCCTCCGCCCATCGGAACTTCCGAGCCCTTGACCGTAATCGGCTTATCGGGGAAAATCCTGATCCATACTTTGCCTCCCCGCTCAAGGTGCCGGCTTATGGCCCGCCTCGCGGCTTCAATCTGCCGGGCGGTGATCCAGGATGTTTCCAGCGCTTTCAGTCCGAAGCTTCCAAAATTCAATTTCACTCCGCGGCTGGCTTCGCCCGAAAAACGGCGGCGTCCCTTTTGCTGTTTTCTGTGTTTTACTTTTTTAGGAATCAGCATAAATAATTTTAAACCAAATACCAAAAACCAAAAACCAAAACTGAATGCGATACTTTAGATATTTAATTATTTTTGGTTTATGGTTTTGCGATTTGATTTTTGCTTTTTGATTTTTCTTCGAATATTTCTCCCTTGTATATCCAAACCTTTATTCCGACGGCGCCGTAAGTGGTAAAAGCGGTGTCTCTCGCAAAATCTATTATAGCTCTTAGGGTATGGAGAGGTATCTTGCCTTTTGCCAGCCACTCGCGCCTTCCCATTTCCGCTCCGTCAAGCCGCCCGGAAACGGCGATTTTAACGCCTTTGATTCCGCGCTTGAAAATCACGGTTTCAAGCATTCGCTTCAGCGCCCGTTTCCAACCGATTCTTTTTTCTATCTGCTCGGCGATTTCCCTGGCAACAATTGCCGCGCTGGTTTCCGGATCTTTTACCTCGTTCACGTCTATTTTTATTTCCGTGGCGTATTTCAGCATCGGCTTCAGCTGTTTTTTTATATCCTCAATCCCTGTTCCGCTTCTTGAAATAACCATTCCCGGCCGGCCGGAAAAAATGGAAACGGTGACCAAATTAGCCATTCTCTCAATAACAATTTTTTCAACAGCGGCCTTTTTCAGCTTTTCTTGCAAAAATTTTCTTATGTTTTCGTCTTCTTTCAAAATTTCCGCGAAATTCTTGCGGCCGAACCATCGGCTGCGCCAGGTTTCGGTAATTCCCAGCCGGAATGATAATGGATGAACTTTATGTCCCATAGTTATTTGAATAATTTCTAATTTTTAATTTCTAATCAATTTCTAATTATTTAATTTTTAAACTTTTGAAAATTAGGATATTGCCCGCCTTCGGCGGGTCCGCCGAAGGCGGAAAAATTTATTGAAAATTGTAAATTGATAATTGAAAATTAATAAGGTTATACTGTTTTATTCTCTCTTTCCTTGTCCTCATTTTTCGTTTCTTCTATCGCTTCTTTCGCCGGTGATTCTGGTTTTTTGTCCAGCATCAAAGTAATATGGCTGGTGCGCTTCGCTATCGGAAACGACCGCCCCATAGCCCTGGGCATGGCCCTTTTCAAAACCGGACCTTCGTCAACAATTATTTTGGAAATAAACAACCCTTCTTTTTCCATTTTAAAATCATGCTCCGCGCTTGAAACGGCCGACTGCAGCAGTTTCAACAAAGGCACGGACGATCTTTTCGGAATATATTTCAACTGTTCAATGGCTTTATCAACCTGCATTCCCCTGACGATATCCGCGACCAGCCGAACTTTGCGGGGAGATACTCTTAAATTTTTCAAACGCACTGTTGCCGACATAGGATTCAACTTAACAACTAAACAAATTTATGTTAAATTGCTTAATTGTTAAATTGCTTAATTGTTAAATTGTTAAATTGTTAAATTGTTAAATTGATTTATCTATTTCTTTTCCGCCGGGACTCCCGATTTCGCGGCAGGCGCGCCTGCCGCAGGCGTTTTTGCCGCCTCTGTCGCTTTGTCCGCGGCTTCCAGCTCTTTCTGCATCCTTCCGCCGTGCCTGATAAACTTGCGAGTCAAAGCAAATTCCCCGAGCTTATGTCCGACCATTTCTTCGGTGATAAAAACCGGAATATGCGTTTTGCCGTTATGCACCGCTATGGTAAAACCTATCATCTGCGGAGTAACGGAAGAATCCCGCGACCATGTTTTAATAATCGTCCTGTCGCCGACCCTCAATTTTCCAATTTTTTTTGCCAGTTTTTCGTCCACAAACGGACCTTTTTTCGTGCTTCTTGACATAGAATTCAACTTAACAATTTAACAATTTAGCATCCAGTTTATCGTTTTGTGTTTTCTTTTTTGTTTATTTGTTAAATTGCTTAATTGTTTAATTAATTATCTCCTGTGCTTAATAATGAATTTTTCCGATAGTTTGCCTTTCTTTCTGGTTTTTTTGCCCATGGCCGGCTTGCCCCATGGCGTTTTCGGGTGCTTTAAACCGATTGGCTGCCTTCCCTCTCCGCCTCCGTGAGGATGGTCCACCGGATTCATCGCCGAACCCCTGACCGCGGGCCGCACGCCAAGCCATCTGGATCTTCCGGCTTTGCCCAATTTCACCATCCGGTATTCGGGGTTGCTTACCTGTCCTATTGTTGCCCAAGCCGCTTCGGGAATCATTCTTATTTCTCCCGAAGGAAGAGCTACTTGCGCGAAACCCGATTCTACAGCTTTTAGGATAGCCGCTGACCCTGCTGTTTTCGCAAGTTGGCCGCCTTTATTCGGAATCATCTCAATATTGTAAATATTTGTTCCGGCGGGGATATTTTTTAAAATCATGCGATTGCCGATTTTAATCGGCGCCTTTACCGCTGTTATAACTTCGTCTCCCGCTTTCATTCCTTCCGGAGAAAGAATATATCTTTTTTCTCCGTCATTGTAGTGCAACAAGGCGATGTGGGCGGACCGATTCGGGTCATATTCTATGGCTGCGACTTTAGCCGGAACATTTATTTTGTCTTGCCCCCAATCAATCAGCCGATAAAGCTGCTTTGCTCCGCCGCCAATATGGCGAACCGAAATTTTTCCGGCCGCGCGTCCCGATTTTTTTCCACGGCCGAAAGTAAGCGCTTTCTCCGGCCTTTTTTTCGCCAGAAATTCGCTTTTTATCACCGATGCCTGTCTCCTGCCCGGCGTTGTTGGTTTATATTCTTTAATCGCCATAATTTAGTTTATAAAGTTATAAAGTTTATCAAGTTCATAAAGTCAGAATTCAAAGTGCTTTATAAACTTTAGGAACTTTACGAACTTTTAACTTCGCTTATGCTCTCTCCTTGTTTTACCGTGACAACCGCTTTTTTAAATCCGGATTTCGCGCCTTTTACCAGGCCCCGTCGTCTGGATTTTGCGGGAACTTTAATGATGTTTACGCTTAAAACATTAACATTGTAAATTCCCTCTATCGCTTTTTTTATCTCGTTTTTGGTGGCGTTTTTCGCAATCGCGAAAACATATTTATTTTCCGCGCCCAAAAAAGAAGATTTTTCCGTTATCAGAGGCCTCTTGATGATAGAGCTCGCTTTGTCTTTGGATAGTTTGGCGCGCTTTAATTCTTTTTTTTCGCTTTGTTCATTGTCTCTCATAATATTTTACCTTTTAAAGGTCGTTTCAATGACTTCAATCGCTTTTTGGGGCATCAATAAATATTTATAACTAAGTAAATCTACTACATTTAAAGAATTAGTCAAGATTGTTTTCGCCTTGGGAATATTGCGGCTCGCCAAATATACATTTTTATCCTTTTCCGGCAAGCTGATTAAGGTCTTTTTATTTAAGCCGAGTTTCCCCAGAATTTCAATCATTAGTTTTGTCCTAGGTTCGGGAATTTTCAGTTCTTCAACGATAAAAAGTTCTTTGTCGCGCAGTTTTGAAGAAAGCGCCATAAACAAAGCCAAACGCCTTTTTTTTACGGTTATTTTTTTTGTGTAATTTTTTTCCGGATTGGGTCCAAAAACCACGCCTCCTTTTCGCCAAAGCGGCGACCTTATGGAGCCGTGTCTCGCCTGGCCGGTGTGTTTTTGCGCCCACGGCTTTCTTCCGCCACCGCGAACTTCTCCCCGCATTTTAACATGAGCGTATTTCACTCTGGACGCCGACTGCTGGCTGACAACCGCTTCGTTCAGCAAATCGTTGTCTGGTTTAAGCCCGAATATCTTTTCCGGAAGCGTTATTTTCCCGACTTTTTCTCCTTTTATGTTGTATAAATCCGTTTTGAGCATATCTTAAAGTATTTAAATTACTTTGCGCTTATTTCAACTAAAGAATCTCTTCTTCCCGGTATCGCCCCTTTTATCGCCAACAAATTATTTTCTTTCGCGACTTCCATAACAGCAAGGCCTCTCGCGCTTATCCGCGCTCCGCCCATTCTTCCTGGCATTTTTACTCCTTTTACCACATGTTCGGGAAATCTCGGTCCGACTGATCCCCTTTCGCGGCTGCTGTGCTTTTGCCCGTGCGAAGCGGGACCGCCCCTGAATCCGTGCCGCTTCATTCCGCCGGCATAACCTTTCGCCTTGCTGATGCCGCTTACTTTGACAATGTCTCCCTGGCTGAAAGCCGATACATCAATAATTTGTCCGATTTTATAAGCGTTCGGGTCCGCAACTATAAACTCTTTCATGTATTTGAACCGGCCGAGTTTTTTGATTTGTCCGGCAAGCGGCTTGGAAATTCTTTTGGCTTTGCCGAAGCCGATTTGTATCGCGTTATAGCCCTCTTTTTCTTTGCTGATGATTTTAGTCACCACGCACGGACCCGCTTCAACTAAAGTAACCGGAATCATTTTTCCGTTTTTGTCATAGACTCTTGTCATTGCTATTTTTTTTCCTAAAATGAATTTCGTCATAATTATCTGCGAGAGGAGCGAGTAGTCATAATTATGACGCCCCGCACCGATTCTCTGGTTAAATTCTATATTTTCAATATAGCAAGCCGCAGGCGATTCCGCGCGTTAAACTGTTACAAAACAATAACCTCATTCGGAATCGGCGCGGGGTGCCATTCCAAAAAATTTTAAAACACAAAACCGAGCTTTAGTCAGATTCAAGCCATTAGCTCGGTATAATCTTGACTAATTTAGTATCCCGAGTACTCGGGACTTGAATTAGTTTATAACTACATTTTTATTTCAATGTCCACTCCTGCCGGCAGTGACAGATTCGCCAACGCGTCAATAATTCTTGAATTAGGATTGATAATATCTATAAGCCGCTTGTGAATCCTCATCTCAAACTGGTCTCGCGCGTCCTTATGCACAAAAGTAGATTTATTCACGGTGTATTTCCTTTTTTCAGTGGGAAGAGGAATAGGGCCCTTGATTTCCGAGCCGCCGCGCAAGGCAGTTTCAGCGATTAACTTCGCGGATTCGTCAATAATATTGTTATCGTACGATTTGATTTTAATCCTAATTCTTGGTTTAACTTCTTCTTCCTTGGAAGAATCAATTTCGCCAGCGGCTTTCTTAGCGGTCATTTTCTTATAAATTTATTATTTTATTATTTTATTGCAGTTCTTGTCCCTGGCTATATGAACTCTCATCTGTGCTATTAATTTGATATACGGAATCTGCGTCAAAACCCAATCTTTGAAAAGCAGTCATATCTTTAACATGATTTCTTGCGCCCGTATCTCCGCTTGGACTTAATTTATATACTTTTCCGTTTTCCGCCCGGACCAAATTTGAAGTCGTAAAACTATCCAAAGCGCTTTTATCAACCTTAATAATATTTTCCCATTTCAGATGGCCATAACTTCTAAATACTGATGGACTCAAAATAAGCCTTTTGTAAGCCTTATTTCCGGCATACTTCACGACATACACATCAGGATCGCCGACAACTTGAATTGTGGCGCCACCTGGAATGTTGGCTACTGAAATAGAAGTATCCGGAAGAGAACTAATCGTGCCTGACGAATATTCATTGACATCTGACCATTTATACCCTGACTGTGTAAATTCTTTCGGCGTTTGAATCCAATACTTCTTGCAATCTCTAATAACGTAAATTTTTGGGTCGCCCGGAAGTTTGACTAAGGTTCCGTCAGGAAGAAGGCAGGGAGGAATAACGGAGACGATACTAAAGGGCGCGTCGCTGTCGTCAGCAACCTTTACACCTAATCTTTCACTCAATCCTGGCGCCCTTACTGATAATACATAAGAACCAACAAAAATATCGGCAGGAATGGTCCATCTTGCAATATCCATATCGTTTGACACGTTATTAAAAAGAATCTTTTCAGTTTTGGTATCGGACCGAATTATAGAAACTACCATATCTTGTCCTTTTGGGAGATTTTGAGATACCCATTTGATATCGTAAGTATTCCCAACCACCCACTGTTCCCCTCCATTGGGAGAAATGACGGTGAGAGAGGGAGTTGTTGCCCATACTTCAATAACTTCAATAGTGATTGAGGTTTTTGCTGTTTGTTGGCGGTCATCAGTGACAGTAAAATTAATCGTATAATTTCCAGTTTTGCTGTAAGCGTGGGTGAAAGTAGTTGTTTGGCCTGCTCCAGATGAAAATGCTCTCTGTTCAGAGGTTAATGATGAAACTTCGTCACCCCATCTAACTGAATAAGTTAATGGTCCATTTTCCGGGTCGCGGGCATTTATCGTCCAAGTGCCTTGCTCATTAACTTTCAACTGCGTTGGCGCAGTCACGCCATCAATCACTGGCGCCAGATTCGTCCCTGCCGTAACAATGCTAAACGGCGCGTCGCTGGTGTCGGAATAAACTTTTGAAACACTGCTATTTCGACCATAACGGGCATCAACAACCTCTATTTTATGATTACGATGTTCGGGTAGAGTTATACAAGGCAATGATAAACATTCCGTCTTCTCAGGCACAGCCCAAGAATAATTTCCAATTGAAGCGCTTAGATTGGAAATTAATCTGGCCACCCTATAGGATCCTTCATTAACGGGATCTGCGCTTAAAAGATTAATATTTATTTGCTCTAACCCGCTTGATTTCCATGTGACACTATATGTCTTCCCAACTTGCCACTGCTCCCCGCCATTAGGCGAGAGGACGGTGATGGAAGGGACTGACTTACAAACACCGTTTTGACAACCATATGGACAATAGGTTCTATCTACATTAACCAATGACGAACAATCAGTTCCTGTTGAAGTATTACACTTTCTTTTATTCGCATATCCTGTTCCGTCAGAGAGATTTTCGCAATAGTCTTCGTAGAAATAACCACCACAAGTAACGCCTGCTTTAGTTGTTTCTCGCACACAAGTTACTGGCGTAATTGCCTCAACAATGCTGAAGTAGTTATCGCTGTAATCGGACATTTCTCTCACAGCACTATTAAGACCCACTCGGATTTTATAATTATCTCCGGCTTTGACGGGCTCATTTACTAGCCAAATAAGTTGTCCGTCAGAAAGAGACAGATTTTGCGCAAGTGCCACCAAATATTGGTTATTTTTGTATAAATCAATATTGACGCTATCGCTTGGAAGCCCTCCGTTTGACATCCAAGTAACTTTGTATTTTGTCACTAACTCTATTTTTTCCCCGCCATTGGGCGAGAGGACGGTAATGGAGGGAGTCCCTGTCGCCGCAATACTGAACGCCGCGTCGCTTTCATCAAAAACTGAAGAATTGCCATACAATTCAACGCGTGCTTTGTATGTACCAAATCCAAGCATATTGCTAGCTAGATTAAAAGTGTAACTTCTAGCTGATGAAAAAAGTGTATTGGTAAGAATTATTGGCGCAGAAGGTGCATCGGTATTTATCAGTTTTACAATAAAAGTCCAATCAGCGCCGCTATCAACAATATTTGGGGAAATATTGGTTGCCGTCCATGTAATAGTGCGCATGGTATCTAATGTCCACTGTTCCCCGCCGTTGGGAGATGTAACTTGAATGGCGCTTGTTTCACTTGCTTTTGCGCTAAAAGTTCCGCCAAAGATTATCAAAATCGCAACAAGCGCTCCTAAAACGCAAACAAACGGTTTTTTAAAACTTTTTACCATTTTTTTGTTAGTTATATTAATTTTATTATTTAATTATTTTTGTCACAACTCCTGCGCCGACAGTATGTCCGCCTTCTCTTATCGCGAATCTCATCTCCTGCTCAAGCGCCACCGGAGAAATCAGCTTTATCGCCAGATTTACCGTATCCCCAGGCATAACCATTTCCGTGCCTTTCGGCAGAGTCGCCTCGCCGGTCACATCAGTCGTCCTGATATAGAATTGCGGCCTGTAACCGTTGAAAAACGGGGTGTGTCTTCCGCCTTCTTCTTTGGTCAAAACATAAACTTCGGCTTCAAATTCGGTATGCGGCGTAATGCTTCCGGGTTTTGCCAAGACCTGTCCGCGCTCCACATCTTCTTTTTTGGTGCCCCGAAGCAGCACTCCCGCGTTGTCTCCGGCCTGACCTTTATCAAGCGACTTGTTGAACATTTCAATTCCTGTCACGACCGTTTTAGCAGTCGGCTTAAGCCCAACAATTTCCACCTCATTGCTTAAACTAATCACGCCTCTTTCAATTTTTCCAGTTACTACTGTTCCGCGGCCTTCAATGGAAAACACATCTTCTATAGGCATCATAAACGGCTTGTCAACTTCGCGAACCGGCTCGGGAATCGTTTCGTCCAGCGTCTTGACAAGCTGCATAATCGGGCCGCATTTCGGGCAGGAGTCCTGTCCGCAGTGATGCTCCAGCGCCTGCAAGGCGGAACCCTTGATTACTGGAATCTTGTCGCCTGGGAACTTATATTTGGTCAAAAGCTCGCGGACTTCCTCCTCCACTAAAGAAATCAGTTCGGGATCGCTCACTTGGTCAACTTTATTCAAAAAAACCACAATTTGCGGCACGCCGACCTGGCGGGCAAGCAAAATGTGCTCTCGCGTCTGAGGCATAGGACCGTCAACCGCGCTTACCACTAAAATCGCGCCGTCCATCTGGGCCGCGCCGGTAATCATGTTTTTGATATAGTCCGCGTGTCCCGGACAATCCACATGAGCGTAATGACGCTTATCGGTCTCGTATTCGCAGTGCGCGGTGGCGATTGTAATTCCGCGCGCCTTTGATTCGGGCGCCTTATCCAGATCTTCCACGCCCTTGTCCTGCGCTTTTTTGCCCGCCGCTTTCAGGCATTTTAAAATTGCCGCGGTCAAAGTTGTTTTGCCATGGTCAACATGGCCGATAGTGCCGACATTGATATGCGTTTTTGTTCTTTCAAATTTTTCTGTCATAGTATTTTTGTTTATTTTATATTTAAAATAATTTAAGCCGTAATTTATTTTCACCGCAAAAGCGGGAAATTTATACTATTTAATCATATTATAACAGTATCAAAAAATAGTCAAGCCCCCAAATAGCAAAATGTGGATATTGCTTGTTTGAGAAGAATAATCAAAAAAACCGGACATTGATTTTATCAGCGCAGCCCCTTTGCGGCAAACTAATCCACATCAAAATATCAAGCATCTCTATAACAACTTTTTAATTTTACACCAAGATGAAAATTTTGGCAAGAGAGAGTATAGTTAAAAGCCGATTTTTTGCTGTTTCTGCGCTTATTCCCTCCTCCGGCAGTCAGACGCATAAAACCCTTATTCCACCATTCGCGCGAATTAGGGCATAAGGGAAAATTAATATTTGCGGAAAATTTGATTGAAAATTATTTCCGCGATTTTGCCTTTAATAAGATCTTTTGAAAATTTTGGGGTTATATTTTCAATATGAATTAAT
>JAHIHE010000077.1 GCA_018899995.1 Patescibacteria group bacterium
AAATAAAGCTCGATATTTCTTGTCTAAACGAAAAGAATATACACCGCGCCATTTCGGCTCAAGAAGTTCAACTTTTAATGAAGGGTAATTTATATTTTTCTCAAAAAGAAGTTTAGCTTTAATCCATTTTTTGGCCAAATTATGCTCATTAAGAAAAAATTCCTCTTCTTTTCTTAGGGGTTTTATTTGCATAATTTTTTGGCATAAGAAGATCTTTTAAGGCCAGATTCTAAATCTTCCAAAAATTCTTCACTGTAAATATCTGTTTTGCGGAAATCATCAACCACTGTTTCGATGGAATCTTTTGGAATAGATTCATAAAAACTTGAAGCCAGTCTTTTGTAGGCTGCGGATTGCTGTTTGAGCCTTAAATATTCAATTTTTGAAATAATTATTTTATCCATATGTATTTATTACTTTTATAATTTTTATTATACTCTCTTAAAACTAAGTGTCAAATTTTTTTGTCATTATGGTTAAATGGCAAAGAGGAGTAAGAAAGTCGCACTTTTCTTCTCCTCTAATTTTTTTCCAAGTTTATAAAACTATTTTGTAGATTTAGAAAAATTATTTTAAAAATTTAAAAAACTTCGGCAATTTTTCGCCGAGGTTTTTTTATTACTTTAAACTTTTTCTTGCATTATAATAGGAATCGTAGTTTGCCATTTCTTAATTTCTTGAAAATTTTTATAGGATAGGTTGGGTTTCCGCCTGCGACGGACCCGCCGCAGGCGGGCAAATTAGCAATACAGTAGTCTACAAACAAAACCAGTCCCGAGTAATCGGGACTGGTTTTTAAAAAGCTTTACATACCATTATTTCTAATAAGTAAATTCGGCATTGAGGCAATTCTTTTTAATCCATTCGTAATATTCTCCAGAACATAATTTTTGTCTTTCCGGCGTTACGATGGGCATGCAGTTTATATATTTTTCTTGAGGACAGAAAAAAGCGGTTTTTTCTGTATCTACTTTTTTAACAATATCTTTCATATCATGGTAAGCGGATTTCAAAAAGTCAATGGTTTCTTTTGCCATCTTTTGTCCGCTTTTTTCTTTAGCCGAGACAACTTTTTGCTCGGCGCTTGCAAAGAGCCCTTCAGTTTCAGCCACATCCTTGCCCGCCGCTTTCAGTTCTGCGATTTTTGCCTTGATTTCCGCCAAGCGGTTTTCGGCCTTAACAACGGCGGTATCGGTTCTTGAGGCCAGAATCGCTTTAACAATTTGTTTGACTATTTCCTGCCTGGACTTAAGCAAATCCCTGATTTCTTTAGCCAGATTTTTCAGTTCTTCCGGAGCAGTAGCCGCCTGGATTTTAGTTTTTTCCGTGTTTAACTCCGCAATCGCAATATCTATATTCGTACTCAACTGTGTTTTTAAATCAGCTCTTATGTTCGTCATTTTTGCGACTCGTTCTTCAGTATTCGTGAATTGCTTAATCTGAATGTCAACAAGATTCAGCAATACCGTTTTTCGTTTTTCTTCTTTTGTTTTTTTCGCCGCCGCAATGCGAGCTTCTATCGTCTTTCTTTTGGAAGTGATTTTTTCTTTTAGAGCCGCGTCTCTATCGGCTACTTCTTGACTTTTCTTGTCTTTAAACTCTTTTAAATCCAAGCGCATCTGCTGCAAGCGGCTGTTGATGTCGTCTATATTCGCACTCGCGCTTGATGAACAATCACTGACAGTCGTCCATCCTGCCGGAACATCGCATGGCGTCGGAAACGACCTGCATTCTCCGGAAGGAGACACGGCGTTGGTTATTACTTGGGCGCACACTGTAGCTAAGACCGAAGGCGCGATTCCCAAAGTCGCGACAAGCGCCAAAAGGGCTACAATAGTAATTTTTTTCATAGGTTTATAAATTAAAAAATGGTTAAATAGCAGACTCGTTGGCGGTCTGATTGATTTCTTCAAATATGGTTTCATCCCGCGCAAGATTATCTATATCCTGCGAAAGACCGACTAAATTATTTTCTTCTTCGCCTAAGCCGGTTTCCGGCGAAATTTCGCCAACCTCTTTCAGGGTTTCAACGATTTCGTCGGAGATAATATCGTCCTGATTGAACAAAGCCATATCGCTGTCTAAAACGTTCAGCTCGGAAATATTTTTTTCCAGAAGAGAAATGTCTATTGCCTTCGGCGCCGGCTGATAATATTTGTTTTTTATGACAACCAGCATTATTCCCGCGGCAAGTCCCAGAATAATTACGCCTGCAATAATATTTTTACCCATATTGTTATTGTTTACGCTTGCACTGTATTAATTACTTTGAATTACGAAATAGCTCTTTTCTGTCATTGCGAGCGTAGCGAAGCAATCTCTATCTCAGAATGTGAGATTGCCGCGTCGCTGCTGCTCCTCGCAATGACAACATTCGGGAGTTTCGTAATTCAAAGTAATTATATATTGGCGGAAGCAGCCGACCGCCTGCTTACCGAGATTAATGATTACTGAATCGTTGAAGCTGTTTAAAAGTATATCACAACTAAAAAATTTAACCAAACCGAATCATTTGCCGCTTTCCGAATCTCCTTTCGCCCTATCTTTGAATTCTTCCAATTTTTGCCGCAAAAGCGGATAATTTTTCAGTTCTAAGTCCTCTGCCAATAATTTTTCCGCTTCCTCGCGGGCTGATTTTAACGATTTTATATCCGCGAAATCGGCGACTTTCAAATCCGGAAATCCCGACTGTTCGCTTCCGAGCCCCAAAAAGATCCCCGGGCCGCGAAGTTTCAAATCAAGCTCCGCCAATTCAATGCCGCTTGAACGTTTTTCCAGTTCTTTAAGCCGGCTCGCGGCTTCTTCGTTTTTTGAATCATTAAATAAAAAACAATAGCTTTGCGCTTCGCTCCTGCCCACTCTGCCGCGGAACTGGTGAAGCGCCGATAGCCCAAAGTGCTCGGCTCCCTCAATCATCATAATCGTCGCTTTTGGAACATCCACGCCTACCTCAACCACCGCGGTTGACACTAAAATATTTATTTTGCCCCATGCGAACTCCGCCATTGTCTGTTCTTTTACTCGCGGCTTTAGCCGGCCGTGAAGCAATCCGAGATTAAACCCTTTGAACTCTTGCTCGCTTAACCGCTTATATTCTTTTACCGCGGACCGCGTTTGACTCGCGTCCGAACCTTCAACCCCGTTAGAAATTGCGTTTCTAACGGGGTCAACCATCGGGCAAATGATAAACGCCTGATAGCCGGACTTAATCTGTTTTTTGATAAATTCGTACGCCTTTTGCCGGTTTTCCGGCGAAACAATTTTGGTGATTATTTTCTTCCGGCCTTTGGGCATCTGGCTGATTGTTGAAATATCCATTCCGCCGTAAAAAGCCAAAGCCAAAGTCCGCGGAATCGGCGTGGCGCTCATTGATAAAAAATGCGGGATGGCGGCATTCGGCTCGTTTTTTGGCTTTACCCCGTTAGCCCCGCTTAGAGATTTATCTCTAACGGGGCTAACGGGGTTTGTCCAAAAACCCCTTTGGCGCACGCCGAAACGGTGCTGTTCGTCAATAATCATCAGAGACAGGTTTTTAAATCCGACTTTTTTCTGAATCAAAGAGTGGGTGCCGATTAAAAAATCAATCTGCCCTGTGGAAATTTTTTTCAGCATCAGGACGCGGCTTATGTCTTTTATCCCTTCTCCCGTTTTCCAAAACTTGGCGGCTGAACCGGTAAAAAGTCCGATTGCGATGGACTGGTTTTTAAATAATTTCAGCGCGCTTTGGAAATGCTGAAACGCCAAAATTTCCGTAGGCGCCATAAAAGCCGCTTGCCCGCCGCATGAGGCGACTTCCAGCGCGGCCATAAAAACAACCGCGGTTTTGCCGCTTCCCACATCTCCGCTCAAAAGCCGGTTCATCGGATACGGCTTTTCCAAATCCCGCAAAATTTCCCACGCCGTTTTTCTCTGGTCGTCGGTCAATTTAAAAGGCAAGTTTTTGACAAATCCCTGAATCAGTTCTTTTTTGAAAACAAAAGGCCTGGCGCTTTTTTTACGCCAGGAAATTTTTTGCCTTATCGCCGCCAGCTGAATAATAAAAATTTCTTCAAAAGCGAACCTTTGCCTCGCTTTTTCAAGCGTTTTTTCGCTGTCGGGAAAATGAATTTGTTCAAGCGATTTTTGCAAAGAAAAAAATCCGTATTTTTGGGCTATTTCTCCGGGCATAAAATCCCTCGCCTCTTTTGCCAAAGGCAAAAATCTTTTCGCCAGATTTCTTAAATATCGCGATGTTAACCCTTGCGTTTGCGAATATACCGGCACCAATCTTCCAGTGTGGGTCAAAATATCGCCTTCGCCCGCTTTTTCATAAATCGGATTATTGATCTGCGTCTGCTTTTTATAATACTCTATTTTCCCGCTCAAACTTACCAATGAGCCAGACGCTAAACTTTTCGCCAAATACGGCTGGTTAAACCAAATTGCCCTGATGCTTCCCGTGGTATCTTCAATGATTGCTTCAGTAATGTTTACCCCGCTCCTTTTTCTTAAAAGGAGGGGGTTTATATGCCGCTTGAAAATCGCCTTGTTTTTTATGCTTAAAATTTTGCCCCGAATACTCGCGGTTTCTCCGGCTTTAAGACTGGCAATAGGCAAAAGATTTCTAAAATCGTTATAGCGCCGAGGAAAATGAAAAAGCAGGTCATTAACGGTATAAAGGCCTAATTTATGCAATTTTTTCAAATAAAAAGCCTGGATAATCCTAATATCTTTTAAAGAGGTTTCTAAGTTTAATTTAC
>JAHIHE010000078.1 GCA_018899995.1 Patescibacteria group bacterium
GAATTCGCTGATAAGAAGAGCGGCTTTCAGGCTGGTTTTTGCCGCTTCAATTAAAAAAGCAAGCGCGGTTATCGCCGTTTCCGCTTCCACAAAGAGCGATATAATAAGACATTTCGGAGCAAAGGAAAATAAAATAACCGTGACTTACGAAGGGGTTAGCGATGATTTCAAAATTTTGCCAAATCGTGATAAAATAAGAGAAAAGATCACTGCCAAGTATGCCATTGGGAAGCCGTTTATTTTTTATACCGGCGTTTGGCGCAATCATAAAAATATCACGGGACTGATTAGGGCATTTGCCATATTGAAAAAAGAGTTAGGCGGCGCGTACCAGCTGGTTCTTGGCGGCAAAGAAGATCCTTTTTATCCGGAGGTTAAAAAAACAATTCGCGATTTAAGACTGGAAGAAGACATTATTTGTCCCGGTTTTATTCCCGCCGGCGAATTATGCCAGTTTTATAATATTTGTTCGCTTTTCGTCATCCCTTCCTTTTATGAAGGTTTTGGGCTTGTGGGGCTGGAAGCGTTCGCTTGCGGCGCTCCGGTGATTTCTTCCAGGATAACTTCGCTTCCCGAGGTTTTAGGAGAAAGCGCTTTATATTTCGATCCTAAGAATCATCAAGAAATGGCGGGAGTGATGAAAAAAGTTTTAACCGACGATAATCTGCGGGAGAAAATGATCAAAAGCGGGCAAGCGAGAGCGGAAAAGTTTTCATGGCGGCGCATGGCGGAAGAAACTTATAAAATTTATAGTCAAATTTTAGAAAAAAATTATTGTAATAAAAAAGCAAAAAAATAATATTTCTAATTAGATGAATAAAAGAGAAAACGACAACGAATTCAGTATTTATGTATTGGATTTGTCAAAGAAAGAGAAGGAAGTTTCGCGCGCCGCGCGGCGGGAAAAAAGCAAATTCTCTTTCAGGAAGATAATTGCCGGCGTTATTCTAGCGGCGTTTTTGAGCGTCGCGAATTATGGCGCGGATCTTTTTAGAAGTTATAACGAAATAAAAAATAGTTATTTTACGGCGAATGCCATGAGCGAGGAAAATATTCGGGAAATTGGCAAACTACTTGAGGCGGCAAGTTTTCTTCCGGGAACTAAGGAAACCAAAAAGATAAAAGAGCTGGCGGGCAGCTTCGAAGAGTTTAAAAGCATTTTGGGCTTTGACTGGCCCAAGAAGTATCTTCTTGTTTTTCAAAATCCGTCCGAAGCCAGAGCCACGGGCGGATTTATCGGAAGCGTTGGGATTTTAAGCATCAATGGAGGGAAAATTAAAAGCATAAAATTGAACGATGTCTATAATATTGACGGCCAGCTTATTGGAAATATCGAGCCTCCGCGACCGATAAAAAAAATAAGCGCCGCCTGGAGCCTGCATGACGCAAATTGGTTTTTTGATTTTCCCGCTTCATCGGAAAAAATAAACTGGCTTTACGAGAAAGCCGGGGGCGAGACGATGGATGGCGTAATCGCGATAAATCCAAAAGTTGTTCTGGATTTGCTGAAGGCAATCGGACCGGTAAAGGTTGAAAAATACGGCGTAGAATTAAGCGAGAAAAATTTCATCGATTTGACGCAGCGGCAAGTTGAAAATGAATATGATAAAACCGTCAATCAGCCCAAGCTTTTTTTGGCGGATTTTCTCATGGAACTGGAAGAAAAATTTGATCGCTTGCCGGCGTATAAAAAAATTTTTATCGCCAAGAACTTCATTGTTAATTTAGATCAAAAAGATATTCAAATAAATTTTAAAGACAGCGGAGCGCAGGCATTTGTTGAAAATCAGAATTGGGCGGGGAAAGCCAATAATTCCGAAAAAGATTATCTAGCCATTGTGCATAGCAGCATTAACGGGTTCAAGACCGATGCCGTGATGGCTGAGGATGCGTTTTTATCCAGCGAAATAAAGGAGGATGGTTCTATTATTAATACGCTAACTATTACGCGAACTCATAATGGAGAAGAAAGCATGGATGATTGGTATAAAAAAGTAAATAGCGATTATCTCAGGGTTTATGTTCCTTTCGGCTCCGAACTTATTGAAGCGAACGGGATGACAAAGGATGATTATTTTGTAAAAGATGATTCAATCGATTATAATAATTTTGTAAAAGATGAGCTGTTAACAAGGATAGAGAATAGCAAAAAAGTTGACCTGAAAAATAACGTAGAAATTTTAGAAGAAGCGGGAAAGACGGTTTTTGCTTCATGGGTTTATGTTAGTTTTGGCGAAAAAATTACCGTTTCATTTCGATATAAATTGCCATTCAAGGTTGATTTTAACGCCTCGCAGGCCACCGGTTCTTACAGCATTTTGTTTCAAAAACAATCCGGAGCGGGATTGAAAAAAATAGACCACGAAATTTCTTTTCCTCTGGAATGGAAAATAGTCGGAAATTACGCGGATTGGACGATAAAAAACGGAAAAATATCCAAAGCCATAAATATGGAAAGCGATAAATTTTCGGGTATTATCTTCGGAAAATGATTTATGAATATATTATAAGCGGAAAAAATGAAATTTTTTAAACTGCGGGTTATAGCCACGCTATTCAATTCCAGAAGAAAGTTTATCCAGTAAAAATTGTATATTCGCAGAAGGGAGTCTTAAAAAGCTAAAACAAGTCCTCGTTAAAAAAATTTCATTTTTTCCGCTAGGATCGTATTAGTAATAAAATGAATCTAATCAAAAAACTGTTTTTTAATCAAATTGACAGTCTTGCTTCGGCGGCGATCGTCCTCGGTTTTTTTTCTTTAGCCAGCAAGGTTCTGGGTTTGGCGCGCGACCGCATTTTGTACGGTACTTTTGGCGCGGGAGACGAACTGGATATGTATTACGCCGCTTTCAGGATTCCCGATACGATATTCAATCTTTTGATAATCGGGGCTTTGTCGGCCAGCTTTGTGCCGATACTTTCCAAATATTTTTACAGGAAGGAGGATGCGCTTGCATGGAAGAAAATCAATGATGTGCTGAATATATTTTTACTTAGCGTAATTTTGGGCAGTATTATTTTGGCGGTATTCGCGCCTATTCTTTTAAAATTTATTGTTCCGGGATGGAGCGGGGAAAAATTCGAAGTTACTTTGACGCTTACCAGAATTATGCTTTTAAGCCCGATATTTCTTACTGTCAGCAGTGTTGCAGGCGCGGCTTTGCAATCCAGCAAAAGATTTATAATGTTTGCTTTTGCGCCGGTGGTTTATAACGCGGGAATAATTATCGGAGCGGTTTTTTTTGTTAAATCGATGGGAATCTATGGCTTGGCATTGGGGGTGATTTTGGGATCAGCGCTGCATTTTTTAGCGCAGCTTCCGGTTTTATTTTCTCTCGGATACAAATATAAGATTTCTTTTGACTTGAAAAATCCGGATGTTCGGCGGATATTTAAAATAATGCTGCCCAGAACTTTGAGTTTGGGCGTTAATCAGATAAATTTTTTTATCATTACTATTTTCGCTTCGCTTTTAGCCTCAGGGAGCTTATCTATTTTTTATCTTGCCAGCAATATTCATAATATATTTTTCGGTCTTATTGGAATATCTTTTTCCGTCGCGGCTTTTCCCGCGCTTTCCGCTTATTTGGCCAATGGAGAAAAGGAAAAATTTACCGCTGTTTTTTCCCGTACGATGAGGGAAATTATTTTTTTTATAATTCCCGCAACCGTGTTTCTAATTGTTTTTAGATCCGAGATTGTCCATTTTATCGGGGGAAGAGGAAATATTGACTACATAGCCACGAAAAGCAGCTTAGTTTTTTTAGCTTTGGGGCTTGCGGCGCAATCTCTTGTTTCGCAGATTGTGAGAACTTTTTGGGCGCTTGGCGACACGAAGACTCCGTTTTATGCCAGCTTATTCGGCTTGGCGGCTAATGTCGGGGCGGCGACATGGTTTGTTTTTTATTCCGGCTTCGGAGTGGTCGGTTTAGCAATTGCTTTTTCGCTGACGAATATTGTTAATTTTTTTATGCTGTATTTTTTCTTGAGAAGAAAAATAAATTATTTGGACGAGGCGCGTGTTGTAAATTCGTTTGTGAGAATTTTTGCCGCAAGCTTGCTCGGCGGATCCGCGGTTTGGTTTTTGGCGAATTTGTTTCCGGGCGATTTTGACAAGATGGGCGGTTTGGCATTGGTAGCGCGCTTAACAGCCGGTTTTATTGCCACTGCTTTGGCTTTTTCATTTTTTGCTTGGATTTTTCATGTTCGCGAACTTTCGATGTTTGTCCGTGCAGTCAAAAGGCGCTTGGTTAATGTTTTTACCGTTAGCGCGTCGGAAGTGGATGGAGGAAGCGGAAAAATATAGAAGTTTTTTAAATCCTCAAGAATAAAAGTTTTTTGCCCGTTGATGTTGCC
>JAHIHE010000079.1 GCA_018899995.1 Patescibacteria group bacterium
GAAAAATTGCCGGTGTTGAAAGAAGTAAAAAATAAAGAAATAATTACCGACAAAGACAAACCGACTCGCCCCGTTAGAAATGAAATTTCTAATGGGGTAAATTTGCTGATTGAGGGCGATAATTACCACGCCCTTTCCGTTTTGAATTATACCCACGCAAAAAAAATTGATGTGATTTATATTGATCCGCCGTATAACACAGGTAGTAGCAAGTGGATATATAACAATAAATATGTTGATAGCGAAGATGCTTTTCGTCATAGCAAATGGCTTTCATTTATGTTTAAGCGTCTTAAACTATCAAGAAATTTACTAAAAGATAATGGAGTTATTATTACAACAATTGATGATTATGAAATTCATTCCTTGGGCCTTTTGATGGATGAAATTTTTGGTGAAAATAACAGAATGTCAATTTTGGTAATCGAAAGTAATCCACGAGGAAGAACCTCTAATGCTTTTTTCGCCACTTCTCACGAATATTATTTGTTTTATGGAAGAAATGCGTTAAAGTGCAAAATTGAAGAGCAACCTCTTAACGAAGATCAGTCCGCTGTATTTAAATATAAAGATGATATTTCTTATTATCGTTTATTACCTATGAGGAAAAGCGGTGCGGCTTCAAGGCGGAATGACAGGCCGAAACAATTTTATCCTATTTATGTAAATAAAAACACCTTGAAATTAAGTATGACTAAATCATCTAATAATTGGGAGGAACTACTTCCCGTAGATGAATCTGGCGAAGAAAGAGTATGGAAACTTGGTAGGGAAAATTGTGAGAAATATATAAAGAGTGGCGATGTGATTGCTAAAAGAGGAAGGAAGGGAATTAAGCTTTATCAAAAAGATAGAATTAAATCGGGACGAAAACCAAAAACCATGTGGATTGACCCAAAATATGATGCTTCAGCTCACGGCACAAATCTAATCGCCGAAATCTTAGGAAAAAGAAATATTTTTGAGTATCCTAAATCTCTGTATGCGGTAATCGACAGCTTAAAGACCATAATTAGAAAGAATAAAAATGCCCTCGTGTTAGATTTTTTTGCCGGCTCTGGCACTACTGGACATGCAGTTTTGGAACTCAATAAAGAGGATGGTGGCAATAGAAAGTTTATCCTATGTACAAACAATGAAGACAATAATGGTAACGGTTATAAAATTGCCGAAGATATTTGCTACCCCAGAATTAAAAAGGTTATTGGGGGATATAAAAATTTGAAAGGCGAAAAAGTTGCTGGTTTAGGCGGTAATTTAAAATACTTCAAAACCGATTTCGTTGATTATGCAGAACCAACAGATAAAAATAAAATTAAACTTACGGAACAGGCAACGGAAATGCTTTGTATCAGGGAAGGAACTTTTGATGAAGTACGGGACCCCGCCTTCGCTAAAGCTTCGGCGGGCAAGCAAAACAATTTTAAAATTTTCAAAAATGCCAACCATTACACCGGCATAATTTTTGACCAAGCGGTAATACCGGCTTTCAAAAAAGCAATAAAGGATATTAGGGGCAAATTCAGCGTTTATGTTTTTTCGCTTGGAGATGAGGATTTTCAAGAAGAATTCGCTGATTTAAACAAAAAGCGTAGCGTAGCGAAGTCCCGCACCGAGCGAAGCTCTGGTGCGCGGATCCAATTATTCCCCATACCCGAAGCAATTTTAAGGGTTTATAGGAGAATTTTTAAGTAAAAATTATGAGTAGAAGTTTATACAATAATCCGGCGGTAGAAAAGTTATTATCCGCTATTGAAAACCAAAACTTTGAGAAAAAGAGTGCTTTTATTCAAGAAAAAGAACTATCGGCAGAATTTTCGGCTTTTGCTAATAGTAGTGTGGAGGGTGGATTAATTGTGTTGGGCATTGAGAAAGATAAAAATTTAGTTGGTATAAATGTTGTTGGTCAAGAAAAAATTAATAAACTGATACAGGCCAACCGCACTTTTTGTCCATTAGCAAAGGTAGAATATAAAGAAATTCCAACAACAAACAATAAGGGGCAGGAAGACAGATTATTACTTTTCTATGTTGAATTTTCGTCAGATAAGGCGATTAAACTAAATTCAGGCGAAGCGTATGAAAGAATTGGAGATCAAACTTGCGAAATGTCGCCAGAAAAAATTAGACAAATGGAATACGATAAAAGAGAAGCTATTTTTGAGAAAGAATTAATACCAAGTTTAACCATTGAACAATTAAGTCAAGATTTGATGAATGATTTTATTAAAAAATGGATTGAAAGAGATGGATTGGCAAATAGACCATCAATAGAAGATTTAATTTTAATGAAAGGATTTGGGCAAAGAGAACAAGAGAAAATAAAAATAAATTACGCTGGTACTTTATTGTTTTATGATAGGCCAGAAGAATTTATTCCCGGTGCTAAAATTAGATTTTTTAAATATGAAGGAATAAAAATTGAAACGGGAACTCGTTCCAATATTGTTAAGGATAAATTTTTTGAAGGTCCAATCACTAAACAAATTGACCAATTAGTAGAAATGGTTAAGTCGCAGATAAGAGAGTTTAGTTTTTTGGGTGCTGATGGTAAGTTTAAAACCGTTTTGGAATATCCAGAATTTGCTTGGTATGAGGCAGTTGTTAATGCTGTGGCGCACCGCGCCTACAATTTAAAAAATGCAAACATTTTTGTCAGAATGTTTAATGATCACATTGAGGTTGAAAGTCCAGGCAATTTGCCGGGCATAGTAACATTAGAAAATATTTATAAAGAAAATTTTCCGAGAAATCCGACCTTAATGCAGGGATTACTTTATTTGGGATATGTTAAATTTGCCAGCGAAGGAATGGATAGAATTAGAGAAGAAATGATTAATTTGGGATTACCCGAGCCAGAATTTCAAGATGACAAAAAAGCTGTATTATTTAAAGTAATTTTAAGAAATAACATTGAAAAGAGAATTGTAAAAAGTGAATTAGAAGATTTAAAGGACCTGAATAAGGAAATTTTAAAAATTTTAAATGAGGACGAA
>JAHIHE010000080.1 GCA_018899995.1 Patescibacteria group bacterium
CTTGGCCCAAAGTCCTACATTGGAATCAATGATGAGCCAGGGGTGATTAAAGAAAAAATAAAGGGAGCAGTAACGGCTACTGATATAAAAGAGCTAATTGATATAGGAATATCTATCACCGGTATCAGTGAAGCATCAAACTTAACGGCTGAATATACACGATTAATTAAAACTATCAAAAAAGAAAATATAACTAATGAAGAAGTAAAAGCTATTCATGGCATTGCTAATTTAAACGCTCTTCTGAGAAATTTTGGAACTAATGAACACAAAGAATATTTTAATGAAAAATTTAAAAATGGCGATATTAAATTTTCCGAACTAAAAGAAACTCTTGCCCAAGATATTGCTGATTATTTCGCGCCATTCCGCGCCAAGCGGAAAGAATTGGAAGCCAAACCCGAATATGTCAAAAAAGTTCTGGCTGACGGCGCCGCTCGCGCAAAAAGAATCGCCAGCGAAACAATGAGGGAAGTAAAAGAAAAAATCGGGCTGTCAGCTTAATAAAATTTTTTTTATTTCCGAGATAGCTGGTTTTTGGGAAACAATTAAGATTTTTTTATTGAAAGGGGTATTTATCCATTCAATTTCATATCCCGCTTCTTTCATAATGATCAATCTCGGCGCCAAATCCTGCAATTTAAACCCCTCTCCTTCAACCGTAATGTATGCGTCAATCGCGCCAGTAACAAGATAAATCCCAAAAGCACTGCCGCCCATTCTTATCCTGTAACTTTTTTCCATTATTTCGCCAACCTTACCAATTAACCATTTTCTCTCTTTCAAGTTTTCGTTGCCCATGGTGGTCAATCCTCGAAAATCTATGTCAATTATAGATTCTTGAATTGGAACGGAAGAATTGTTTTTAATCAACCTTCCATTGAGATATGTTCCGCCATTTTTTACCGCTGAAAAAAGCTGGCGCGAAACCGGATTATAAATTAATCCCAACACCGGCTTTTCCCTATAAACCAAAGCGATATGCGTTTGAAAAAACGGCGCGCGCTTCAAATAATATTTTGTCCCATCTATCGGGTCAACAAGCCATTGATAGGGAGACTCCAGATTCGTTCGTTCCCCTTCTTCTCCCCAAAACCCGTGATCCGGCCACTGGGAAAGAATTTTTTCCTTAAGAAAATTCTCGATTTCAATATCGGCTTTAGTGGCAATATCGCGGCTGTTTTTTTGTTTTGATATTTCTATTTTATCCCAGCTTTCCAAAGCCATTTCCCCGGCCTGTTTTATTATAGGTGTCAAAAAATCAATCGCTTCTTTTAAAAATTGTTTTGTAGGCTGTTCAACCATATTTGGCAGTTAATAAATTAATCCAACGATTCAAGATTGACGCATAATTCGTCTTCCCATATCATTTCCGGATAAGTCTTCAAAAGATTTCTTACGTATTTTTTTCTTTCGTCGTACTTTGCCTGATCTTTCGCTTCAAATTTTATGGTGATATAAGGCCCATTTTGCGAATACCGAAAAATCATCATTCCATCCGAAAAATCAGCGCGTATCCCATCGTCATCGGGAATAACGCTTTTATCGGTAATTTCCACATCGGGAAAATCTTTTTTAAACTTAATTGATAAATCCGCAATAACGCCGGCTTTTTTTTCATCCGGGCATCCGATTTTTATTTCCGGTGATGAAATATATTTGGGAAAACTCTCGTAAAGCTGGCTTAAGGTCTGATTTTTTTCTCCAAGATATTCCATTATTCTAAGCGAAGCATAAGTGCCGTCATCGTGGCCATAAGCGTTGTCGGCAAAGAAAAAATGGCCAGACAATTCTCCTCCAAAAGCCGCGTTTTCTTCAGCAACTTTTGCTTTTATAAACGAGTGTCCTGTTTTCCACATAATCGGAATACCCCCATTTTTCCTGATAACCTCACGGACAATTTGTGAACAAAGGGTATTATAAATAATCTTTGAGCTCGGAAACCTTTCCAGTATTTCCTTGGCAAAAATCGCCACTAAAACATCATTCCATAAAATATCGCCTTTCTCATCCACTAATCCGATTCTGTCGCCGTCGCCGTCAAATGCGATACCTAAATCCGCTTTCCTTTTTAACACGATTTTTGCCACCCTATCCACGACTTTTTTCGCAGTTGGATCTGGCGTTCCGACCGGAAAACTTCCGTCAACTTTAATGTTTTTTCCGATAACTTCGCATCCCGCTTTTTTAAATATTTTGGGAATATACATTCCAGTTGTTCCGCAGCCGGAATCAACAACCACTTTGAACTTTTTCTTCAAAACGATTCTTTTTAAAACATCTTCTTGATAATCTTTTGTTACATTTTTTTCTTCGCAGCCGCCTTCTTTATCGGATTGAAAATAATTTTCTTCGTCAATTATTTTTTTTATTTCCCGCACTTCTTCGGGACCGGTTGTTTGGGAATAACCGATTGCCAATTTCATTCCGTTGTAATTTGCGGGATTGTGCGAAGCGGTAATCATTACTCCGCCGTTGGTCTGATATCGGTATTGCGCGTAATACATCATTTGCGTCATAATCATTCCTAAATCAATAATATTTATTCCAACCGAACGCAACCCTTTTATCATAGCAGTTTTATAAGCCGGACTTGTTAATCGGCAATCGCAGCCCACCACCGCATGGCGAATTTTTCTTCGGCGCAAAAAAGTGCCATAACCCTTACCAATTGCCTCCACTTTCTCTGCGTCTAAATCTTTATCAACTACTCCGCGGATATCATAATTCCTGAAAACATTTGGGTTAATCTTCATAGTTATTTTCTTTTAATTTTCATTATGTAAATTATATGATGATTTTTTCATTTTAACACATTGGCAAAACTTGTCTATAACGGAATATTGAATTAGAATAGAAATTAGAATACAAAGTAAATATCAATGTTAAACTTATGACTTTTGACGAATACCAAAAACAATCCCGCAAAACCGCGAAATATCCCAATATCGGCAATAATTTTATCTACCCCACTTTGGGTTTATCCGGCGAATCCGGCGAAGTGGCGGAAAAAATAAAGAAAGTTTTGCGCGACAAAAACGGCATTATTGACGAGGCGACGAGAGCCGAAATTACCAAAGAGCTTGGTGATGTGCTTTGGTATTTATCCCAAATCGCTTCCGAGTTGGACTTGCCTCTGGAAAATGTGGCTTCTGAAAATATCAAAAAACTTTTCTCCCGCCTTGACCGTGGAAAACTCGGCGGCAACGGGGACAATAGATAGCAAGAAAAATGACAAATTTCAAATGACAAATCAAATCCAAATATCAAAATGTCTAAATAAAATTAGGCATTTTTATTGACATCTTAGTTACGATTTGATAGATTTTAATGGTTCAACTTAACAACTAAACAATTTAACATAATAGCGGAAGAGTTTTAATTATTTTTTGTTTAATTGTTAAATTACTAAATTGTTTATTTGATTTCATGTCTTTTTCAATCGGTATTGTCGGGCTTCCGAATGTCGGCAAATCCACGCTTTTTAAAGCCCTGACAAAAAAACAAGTGAACATCGCCAACTATCCTTTTTGCACCATTGATCCGAATGTCGGAGTGGTAAAAGTCCCGGATGAACGCCTGGAAAAATTGGCAAAAATGTCGCAGTCGGAGAAAATCGTTCCGACTGCTATTGAATTTGTGGATATCGCCGGTTTGGTGCGCGGAGCAAACAAAGGTGAGGGCTTGGGAAATCAATTTTTGGCAAATATCCGAGAAGTTGACGCCATTGCCCATATTGTCAGGATTTTTGAAGATAAAGAAATAATTCATGTCGACAAAAATATTGATCCCAAAAGGGATATTGAAACAATCAGCACAGAATTAATAATGAAGGACATGGAGACGCTGGAAAAAAGAATCATAAAAGTTTCCGGTGAAGCCAAAGCAGGAAAAAAAGAAAAAGTCCAAGAACTGGAAAATTTAAACGCGATTAAAACTATTTTGGAGAAAGGCGGGCTGCTTTACGGCAGAGAATTTGACGAACCAAGCCAAAAACTAATCAAAGAACTCCAGCTTTTGACCGCCAAACCCATGCTTTTTGTTTTCAACAAAAAAATTGAGGCGAAATCGGATGAAAAACAATTGGAGAAAACTCTGGCGGAAGTGGGAATTAAAATGCCGTTTGTTTTGGTTGACATAAAAATGGAAGCGGACTTGGGCGAACTCACTGATGAAGAAAAAGTGAATTACAAAAAGGATTTGGGAATAAGCGAGGACGGAATTGATCGGCTGATAAAATCTTCTTATCAATTATTGGACTTGGTCACCTATCTGACCACGGGCAAAGACGAAACCCGCGCCTGGACAATAAAGCGCGGCGCAAAAGCCCCCCAAGCCGCAGGCATAATTCATACTGATTTTGAGAAAAAATTCATCCGCGCCGAAGTGATAAATTGGCAAAAACTGCTTGAAGCCGGCTCATGGAGCAAGGCGGCCGAACTGGGGCTTTTGCGCACCGAGGGCAAGGAATATGTGGTGCAAGACGGAGATGTGATTGAGTTTAAGATTTGATTTGACATTTGGGCTTTGACATTTGACATTTTTGGCATTGAAACGCTTGCCAAATTTAATGCATTATGCTAATATAATGATACTAAAAAGCTGTAATGGATAAAATGTATTATCAATTAACTTACCTTGTTTCTGAATCAATAAATTTCCAGGAATTAAAAAATATAATCAAACCAATTAACGACCAAATCGCGGAGGCGGGCGGGGTTTTTAAAATACCGGCTTATGATATTAGCCAAGGCCAGATAATTGAAAACCTAAAAATGGCCGAGGAAATAAAAAAAATAAGCGGGGAAATGAAGACCTATGTGCTTAAACAGCGCTTCGCTTACCCGATAAAACATAATTACGGAGGTTTTTATATTACCGCCTACTTCACCCTGGAAAGCAAAAGTCGAACGCCGGCGCTGGAAAAAATAAGTTCTGAGTTGAAACTGGATAAAAATATCTTAAGATTTTTGATTGTCGGACTAAATGCGGAGTTTTCCGTTATCAGGCGCCCGGCAGAAGAAACTCCAAAAGCAATCGCGGCGCAAACCCCGTTAGAAATGCAATTTCTAACGGGGCAAAAAGAAGCGTCTGCCCCGCTTCGCCTCAGCGAAAGCGAGGCGAGTAAGATAATCGCGGAAAAAGCCATAGAAAAATTGCCAGAGATAAAAGAAGAACTGAAAGAAGCGCCTGCGAAGGAATCAATTAAAAATAAAAAAACAAAAATAGAAGACCTTGATAAAAAATTAGAACAAATTTTAAACGCCTAAAAAATAAAATATGAATTTAAACAAAGTTTTTGTTCTGGGAAATTTAACCCGCGATCCCGAAGTGCGGACCATTGCCAGCGGCCAGCAGGTAGCCTCTTTTTCCATCGCCACCAACCGCGTCTGGTATAACCAAGCTAAAGAAAAAAATCAAGAGGTGGAATTTCACAATATCGTGGCTTGGGGCCGCCTTGCAGAAATCGCAGGCCAATATTTTACCAAGGGAAAAATGGTTCTGGTAGAAGGCAGGATCAAGACTCGCTCCTGGCAGGCGCAAGACGGCACTAAAAAATACCGCACTGAAATTATCGCGGAAAATATGCAAATGGGGCCAAAAACTCAAGGCGGCGCAGAAAGGCAGGATAATACCGACCCTCTTCGCCAAGCCGAAGACGAGACGAGGCGGGAAGCTCCGGCTCCCGAAGAAGCGTCGCCTGCGGAAAACCCAGCCTCGCCTACGAGTCAAGGCGAGGCCGAAGAAATAAAAATAGACGAAGTGCCGTTTTAATGGTGAACTTAGTTGAACCATTTTAAATTATAAATAAACCCTATGAATAATCGGAACAGAAACATTGAAAAAACGCAGGAAAAAAGGGTTTGCTTTTTCTGCGCGAATAATATTGAAGAATTTGATTATCGCAACATTCCTCTTATAAGGCGCTTTATAAACCAGCGCGGAAAAATAATCGCGCCAAGAAGAACCGGCGCTTGTAGCAAGCACCAAAGAAAAGTCGCCACCGCGATAAAACGGGCAAGAACCATGGCCATGCTTTCTCCCACCGGAAAATAGTTATATAAATTTCTAAAAAAGATTTTGACTTTTGGCTTAGC